>DATFUG010000258.1:0-6487 GCA_035261025.1 Steroidobacteraceae bacterium
TCGCTCGCCGAGCAGGACCAGGACCTGGACATGCTGCTCGCCGTCAGCGGCGGCGAGGCGGCAGACGAGGAGGGTGGGGGCGATGAACTCAAGGCCGTGCTGCGAGCGGCCATCGAACACATCCAGGGCGGCCTCGCCGCGATCATCGTGCCTGAAAAGGGCCTGGTGCTTGTGCGCCAGCAGCCGGACAAGCCGATCGAGGCCAGCCTCGTGGCGCGCGCGCACCGGCACCTCATGTCGAGCGCGCAGCTGCGCAAGGAAGCGGTGATCGTCAACCAGCTGCAGCTGCAAACCGGCAACCCGGCGCATGTCTATCGCGTTCTCTCCTGCGCGATCTCCCGGCCGGACGGCCGCGCGATCGGCGTGCTGGCCCTGTTCCGCCCGCTCTCGATGCCGGAATTCACGCCGCGCCAGGCGCGGCTCTCCGAACTGCTGGCGCGGCGCGTCTCGGCCGTGATCGCCAGCAGCTACGATGCCCTCACCGGCCTGTTCAATCGCCCGGCCTTCGAGCTGCGGGTGAAAAACGCCCTGCAGTCGGCGGGCAGCACGCAGCGCCGCTGGAGCGCGCTGGGCATAGACATCAACCGCACGCACGTCGTCAATGACACCTACGGCATGCACATCGGCGACAAGGTCATCGCCCAGGTGGGCGACCTGATCCGCCAGCGCCTGCCGCCCGGCGCGATGGCGGCGCGCATCTCGGGTGATCGCTTCGCCATACTGCTGCCGGCCGGGCTCGATGACGCGGCGGGCTTCGCCGAAGCGCTGCGCCAGAGCGCCGAGCAGCTGGGCGGCACCATCGGCGATGGGACCCTCTCGGTTTCGATCAGCGTGGGCGTGGCGGCCGTTGAGCCGCGCGCGCACGAGTTCACGCACGCCTTCGCAGCGGCCGAGACGGCCTGCAAGGCCGCAAACGATCGCGGCCGCAATCGCGTCGAGGTGTTCCAGGAAGCCGACGAGAGCATCGTCCGGCGCTTCACCGACATCAATATCATCACCGACCTGCGCAACGCGATCTCCGACAATCGCCTGCGCCTCTACGCGCAACTGCTGCTGCCGCTGGGCGAAACGCACCGCCAGCCGCATTTCGAAATCCTGCTGCGGATGCTGGATTCCGAGGGCCAGACGGTCGGCCCCGATCATTTCATGTCCGCGGCGCACCGTTACCAGCTGATGCCAGAGATCGACCGCTGGGTGGTCAGCGAGGCGATGCGGCGGCTCCAGCCGCACGCGGCGATCTTGGCGAGCGGTGGGGTGGGGTTCACGATCAACTGTTCCGGTCAATCGCTCAAGGACAACGATTTCACCGAATTCCTGACGTCGCAAATCGCCGCGAGCGGCATCAACCCCGAAGCGCTGTGCCTCGAGCTCACCGAAAGCGCCGCGGTCGGCAACCTGGCGCACACCGAGACGCTGATGAGACAGCTCCGCAAGCTCGGCTGCGGCATCGCGCTCGATGACTTCGGTACGGGCCTAAGTTCGCTCGCCTACCTGCGCTCGCTCCCGATCTCCATGCTGAAGATCGACGGCAGTTTCGTACGCGATGTGCTCACGGATGCCAAGGCGGAATCCACCATCCAGGCGATTGCGCAGCTGGCGCGCGCCATGTCGCTCATCACGGTGGCGGAATACGTCGAGACCGAGGAGATCCGGCACAGGATCGCGCAGCTGGGAGTCGACTACGGCCAGGGCTTTGCCATCGGCCGGCCGGTGCCCATCGATGAAGTGCTCGAACACCTGCCTTTTTATGCTGCCATGCACACAGCCGCGGCGCCGGGCACACTGACGGGACCGCCGCCCAGCGCGCTGGCGGTGTAAGATCCACCCCCTCATGGGCTCCAGATTTCGTCTGCTGCTGACCCTCGGCACGGGAGCGCTGGCCGGATTCGCGCTCTCGATGGCGGGCCGGGTGTTTGCCGATCGCGGCAACGCTCCCGTGGCGGGTTACACGGCGCCTGCGAGTGAATACGGGCCGATCCCCTGGCAGGACGCCCGCCTGCTCGCCGAAGTGCTGCAGCGCGTGCGCGAGAGTTACGTGGATCCGGTCGACGATCACCAGCTGATGCGTCAGGCGGTGCACGGACTGGTGGAATCGCTGGACGAACATTCGGCCCTGCTCGAACCTGGCGACTATGTCCAGCTGCAGGCCGCCACCAGCGGCTCCTATGCGGGCATCGGGGTCGAGGTCAACGGCGTCGCCGAGGGCGTGCGCATCGTGCGCTGCCTGCCCGAATCACCGGCCGTGCACGCGGGCCTGAAGATCGATGACCTGATCGTGCGCATCGACGACCTGGCGGTCAGCGCGGCCAACATCGATGCGGCGACCACGCAGCTGCGGGGCCGGCCCGGCAGCGAGGTGCGCCTTTCGGTGCGGCGCGGGCAGGTCCCCGCGACGCTGGAATTCCGGCTGCAGCGTTCGCTGGTGGAGTTGCCGAGCATCGCCGCCGAGCTGGTGGCGCCGGGCATCGGGTACCTGCGCATCAATGAGTTCACCGACGGCACCGCCGGCGAAGTGGACGCGGCGATGCCGCGGCTGCACGCTGCGGCGGGCGGCGTCCTGCGCGGGCTGATCATCGACCTGCGCAACAATCCGGGTGGCGTGCTCGAAGCGGCCACCGCGGTCGCGGACGATTTCCTCGACAGCGGCACGATCGTCAGCGCCGAGGGGCGGCTGCGCGAGGCGCGCTTCCGCATGGAGGCGACGCCGGGCGATATCGCCGCGGGCGTGCCGATCGTGATCCTGGTCAACGGCAGTTCCGCCTCGGCTTCCGAGATCCTGGCTGCGGCCCTGCGCCAGAACGGCCGCGCGACACTGGTGGGCCGCAAGACCTACGGCAAGGGCACGGTGCAGACGATCATGCCGCTCTCGGGCGGCGAGGCGCTCAAGCTCACGACTTCGCGTTACTTCACGCCCTCGGGCGCCTCGATCAACGGCATCGGCATCACGCCGGATGTGGAGCTGCGCGGCCCGGAAAGCGCGCCGGCGCCGCCCGATGGGCCGAGCGCGGCGCCCACGCTGGCGCGCCGCGACACCCAGGTCGCCGCGGCGCTGGCGGAGCTGCGCGAAGGTGCGAGCGCGCGGGGCGCGGTGCATCGCTCGGCGCGCCGCTTCTGATGCCGGCCCTGCAGTTTCTCTCCGATGTGGTGTTGCATCTCGACCGCCATCTGGTCGAGCTGCTGGCGCGCTACGACTTGTGGCTCTACGCGATCCTGTTCCTGATCATCTTCGCCGAGACGGGACTCGTGATCACCCCCTTCCTGCCGGGCGACTCCCTGCTGTTTGGCGCCGGCGCGCTTAGCGCCATCGACAGGAGCGGAACCCTGCGCCTGCCGTGGCTGCTGCTGCTGCTGGGCGTAGCGGCGATCGCGGGCAACACCACCAACTACCTGATCGGCCGCGCGGTGGGCCCAAGGGCCTTTAACGGCCGGCACCGGCTGTTCCGGCTCGAACACCTGCAGCGCGCGGCGGAGTTCTTCCGCCGCCACGGTGCGCTGGCGATCGCGCTGTCGCGCTTCGTCCCGATCGTGCGCACCTTCATGCCCTTCACCGCCGGCATCGCGCGCATGCCATGGGCGCGCTTCCAGCTGTACAACGTGCTCGGCGGCGGTGTCTGGGTGGCCCTCTTCCTGTGCGGCGGGTTCCTGTTCGGCAACCTGCCGCTGGTGAAGAATCATTTTGGGCTGGTGACGCTGCTGATCATCGTGGTCTCGCTCCTGCCGCTGCTGTGGGCGCTGTGGCAGGAGCGCTCGCCCCAGGCCAGTGCCCGTGGCTGACCGTACCCGCGGCTACGCACACCGCATCGACGTGCGCGCGCCGGTGCTGCTGCTGTGGCGCGGACTCATCGAGCCCGAGCTGCTGCTGCAGTGGTACGGGCCGGGTGCACGCATCGATGCGAAGACGGGCGGCAGCTACGTGGTGCGCGCGGATCGCGACCTGCAACGCGAGGCCCACATCGACGTATTCGACGTGGGCCGCCGCCTGCGCCTCATCTATATGACGCCGCACGACCTGCCGCCGACGGATTCAGTGATGGTCGATGACTTCATCCTCGATACCGAGCGGGACACGGCCGTGCTGCGCCTCCTGGGTTTCGGCATTCCGGCGGATGTGGCCTGGAATGACTACTACACTCGCCTGCGCGGCGGCTGGGGACAGGCGCTGGCGCGCCTCAAGGTCTGCGTCGAGAAGCTTGCCCGCACCTGAGCTGTGCGCCTAACCGCGCAGGCGTGCGACCCAGCGGTACAGCAGGAACACCGTCAGCGCAAAGACGCCGCCGCCGATCCACACCGCCGCGTGGCCGGCGAACGCGTCCCCGACCAATGCCAGCGGGTACTCCACGCCGGAAAAGGCCACGATGCCGGCGATGACCACGCCCACCAGTCCTTCGCCCACGATCATGCCCGAGGCCAGCAGCACGCCCAGCTGCCGGGTCGATTCGGGGCGCGCGGCGCGCGCGGCGTGGCGGTCGTAGAGCCAGCCGGCCACCGCGCCGACCACGACCATCAGCGTGCTCTGCGTCGGCAGGTAGATGCCCAGTCCCACCGCCAGTGGCGACAGGTGCGCCGATGGGGTCACGCGCCGCAGCGTCTCGTCAACGAGGATCATCGCCACGCCAATGCCCATGCCGATGTAAATCAGGGGCCACTCGATGTTGTGCTGGATCACGCCCTGCGCCAGCGCCGAGATGAGCCCGGCCTGCGGCGCGGCCAGTGCATGCTCGCGCACGGGGCCGGGCGCACCGGCGAAACCGTAGGCGTGATTCACGACGTCCAGGATCGGTGGAATGATCGCGGCGCCGGCGAGCACGCCGATCACCAGCGCGACCTGCTGCTTCCACGGCGTCGCATCGACGAGCTGACCGGTCTTGAGGTCCTGCAGGTTGTTGTTGGCGATGGTCGCGACGGCGAACACCACCGCGGTGACGAACAGCGCGAAGGCGACCAGGGCCTGCGGACCGGCGGCCGGCAGGGTGTGCACGCCGAGCAGCAGAAGCAGCGCCGCACCGATCACCGCCAGGATGCCGATGCCGGACAGCGGGCTGTTCGAGGCGCCGATGAGCCCGGCCATGTAGCCGCACACCGCCGAGACGAAGAAGCCCATCAGCACGATGTAGATCACGGCGCCCGTCACCACCAGCAGCAGCTGGCCGCCGAGCCCGCTGCGCACGCCCAGGTTCGTCAGCAGCATGGCAATCGGCACCATGCAGACGAGTGATATCAGCGCCACCCAGCCGATCGGGATGTCCTGCTCGGTGCGCGGCAACAGCGCGCCGCGCCCGCTGGCGCGCGCCTTCGAGGCGGCCATCGCCGAACGCAGTCCCGCCGCCACCGGCTTGACCAGCTTGGCCAGCGTCCACACCGCCGAAATGCCGATGGCGCCGGCGCCGATGAGGCGCACCTGGTGGAGCAGGGTGCTCTGCGCCAGCTGCGCCAGATTCATGCCCGCGCCGCTCGCCAGCGCCGAGTAGTGCGGCACGCCCCAGACCCAGGCGATCAGCGCACCGGCCAGCATCGCCAGTCCGACCCACAGGCCCACCAGGTGCCCGACCGCGAACAGCGCAAAGGAGAGGAAGAAATCAAAGCCGGTGACGCCGCGCTCGCCGACGCGGAAGTAGCGCACCACGTCGCTGGCGAACACGCGCGTCGCCACTACACCTGCGAACACGCCTGAGACGATCGAACCCCAGACCACGGCGCGCAGTCCCGCGCGGCTGTCTTCGACCGCGGTGGCGTCCGCATGCTCGCCGCCGCCGACCTTCAGCACCTCGGCGCAGGCCACGCCCTCCGGATACGGCAGGTCGGACTGCGTGACGAGGGCACGGCGCAGCGGGATCGAATACATCACGCCGAGCGTCCCTCCCAGCGCGCAGATGGCAAACGAAGTCCAGTATGGGAAGCCGGTCCACCAGCCGATCATCACCAGGCCCGGCAGTACGAAGATGATCGCGGAGAGGGTGCCGGCCGCCGAGGCGACGGTCTGCACGATGTTATTCTCCTGCACGGTCATGCCCTGGAAACCGCGCAGCACCGCCATCGAAATCACCGCCGCCGGGATCGAGGTGGCGAAGGTAAGGCCCGCCCGCAGCCCGAAATAGACGTTGGCCGCGGTGAACAGCACGGTGATCAGCACGCCCAGGACGATGCCGCGCCAGGTCAGTTCCGTGCGGTCGGTCAGCGGCGATGCGCTCGGCGTGCTCATGCTTCATCCCCCTCGGTGGTCTCTTTCTTCTCCCGGCTGCGCGCCACCAGGCGCGCGAACAGGATGCCGCCTTCGTAGAGCAGGTACATCGGCACGGCCATCACGGTCTGCGAGATCGCATCGGGCGGCGTGAGGATGGCGGCGATGATGAACACCGCGATCAGCACGTAGCCGCGGCTCCTGGTCAGTTTCTCCAGCGGCACGATGCCCATCAGCACCAGCAGTACGACCGCGACCGGCACCTCGAAGGCGATGCCGAAGGAGAACAGCAGCACCAGCACGAACTCC
>DATFUG010000259.1:0-4952 GCA_035261025.1 Steroidobacteraceae bacterium
CTTTGCCCGGCACATCATCCTGCCCGAGCTGCTGTACGCGCAAGTCCGGGAGGTGCCAGAGCGCATCAGCGCTGCCGGCGAAGTCCTCGTGCCCCTCGATGAGCGCGGGACCCGCGAGGCGCTCCAGAGCCTGTGGAACCAGGGACTGCGCAGTGTCGCCATTGTTTTCATGCATGGCTTCCGCCATACGCAGCACGAGCGGGTTGCGGCGCGCATCGCGCGCCAGATCGGCTACACGCAAGTCTCGGTCTCCCACGAAGTCTCGCCCCTGATGAAGTTTGTCTCCCGCGGCGACACCACCGTGGTCGATGCCTATCTGTCCCCGATCCTGCGCCGCTATGTCGATGAGGTGGCCGCGCAGCTTCCCGGCGTGCGCCTGCTGTTCATGCAGTCCTCCGGTGGCCTCATCGACGCCGCGGCGTTCCAGGGCAAGGACGCGGTCCTGTCCGGTCCCGCCGCAGGCGTGGTGGGTATGGCGCGTACCGCCGTGGATGCCGGGCACAAGCGGCTCATCGGCTTTGACATGGGCGGCACCTCGACGGATGTCTCGCATTTTGACGGCGAGTTCGAGCGCAGCTTCGAGACGCAGGTGGCGGGCGTGAGAATGCGCGCGCCGATGATGAGCATTCACACCGTGGCGGCGGGCGGCGGTTCAATATTGCGTTTCGACGGCGCGCGCTACCGCGTCGGGCCGGATTCGGCGGGCGCCAACCCGGGCCCGGCCGCCTACCGCCGCGGCGGGCCGCTGACCGTGACCGACTGCAACGTCATGCTCGGCAAGCTGCAGCCGGACTTTTTCCCGGCGCTGTTCGGGCCACAGGGCAACGAGGCCCTGGATGCCGACACCGTACACCGGCAATTCGCCGCGCTTGCGGCCCGGATCGGGCACAGCTCGGGCCGGGAGCTCAAGCCCGAGGAAGTGGCGGCGGGTTTTCTGCAGGTCGCCGTGGACAACATGGCCAACGCGATCAAGAAGGTGTCCGTGGCGCGCGGCTACAACGTCACGCAGTACACGCTGCAATGCTTCGGCGGCGCGGCCGGGCAGCACGCCTGCCTGATCGCCGACGCCGTGGGCATGGCGCACATCTACATCCATCAACACGCCGGCGTGCTCTCGGCCTATGGATTGGGTCTGGCGGATGTCACGACGATCGTGAGCCGCACCATTGAACTGCCCCTCGGAGCCGCTTCCCGGCCGCTGCTGGAATCCGCCTTCGGCGAACTGGCCGCGCAGGCCCGCGCCCGGCTTGCCGCCGAAGGGTTCGCCGCCGCGCAGATCAGCTGCCAACGCCGCGTTCACGCGCGCTACGAGGGCACGGACACGGCCCTGCTGGTGGACGATGGGACGGAGGTGGAGATTCAGTCCCGATTTGAGAACGCCTATCGCCGGCGCTATTCCTTCCTCATGGACAACCGGCCGCTGGTGATCGAAGCCGTGTCGATCGAAGCGATCTGCGCCAGCGGCGAGCCGCTCGGCGAGGCCGTGGGGGCCGCGCCGCGCAACGGCGCGCCGGCGGCAGCCGCCCGGCGCCGCGTCTACCTGGCGGAGCGGTGGCAGGACATCCCTGTTTACAGGCGCGAGGCATTGGCGCCCGGCGATACGATCGAGGGACCGGCCCTCGTTGCCGAACCCCACGCCACCACGGTGGTGGAACCGGGCTGGCAGCTCAAGGTGAGCCCGCGCAATCACCTCGAACTCAAGCGCACGACGCCGCTGACTCGCAACCCGGCGATCGGAACCACCGTGGACCCGGTGATGCTCGAGGTGTTCAACAACCTCTTCATGGCGATCGCCGAACAGATGGGCCTGCGCCTCGCCAATACGGCCTATTCGGTGAACATCAAGGAGCGGCTCGATTTCTCATGTGCCCTGTTCGACCCGCACGGCGCACTCATCGCCAACGCCCCGCACATGCCCGTCCACCTGGGTTCCATGGGGGAATCCGTGCGCACGGTGATCCGGGAGAACACGGCACCCCGGAGCCGTGTGATCCGGCCTGGGGACGTCTACATGCTGAACGCCCCCTACAACGGCGGCACGCACCTGCCGGACATCACCGTCATCACGCCGGTCTTTGATCCCGACGGCGCCCGTATCCTCTTCTACGTGGGCTCGCGCGGCCACCACGCCGATGTCGGCGGACTGACGCCCGGTTCAATGCCTTCGGAATCCACTGTGGTGGAGGAGGAAGGCGTGCTCATCGACAACTTCCTGCTGGTCGAGGGCGGAACGCTGCGCGAACCCGAAGTGCGCGCCCTGCTCTGTTCAGGCCCCTACCCGGCACGCAACATCGACCAGAATCTCGCCGATCTGCGGGCGATGATCGCGGCGAACGAAAAGGGCGTGCAGGAGCTGCACCGGATCAGCGCCCAATACGGCCTCCCGGTCGTGCACGCCTACATGCAGCATGTGCAGGACAATGCTGAAGAATCGGTGCGCCGCGTGATTGCCGGGCTGGCGGCACAGGCGCCCGCCGGCCAATGGGTCGGCGAGTTCGCCTATCAAATGGACCACGGCGCACTGATCAAGGTCAGGATTGCACTCGATGCGGCCGGCCGGAGCGGCGTGATCGATTTTACGGGCACCTCGATGCAGCTGCCCAACAACTTCAACGCGCCGAGCGCCGTGTGTCACGCGGCGGTGCTGTACGTGTTCCGCTCGCTGGTCGATGAAGACATCCCACTGAACGCCGGCTGCCTGAAACCACTCCAGATCGTGATTCCGGAGGGCTCCATGCTCAATCCGCGCTACCCTGCCGCGGTCGTCGCGGGCAATGTGGAGACCTCGCAGTGCCTCACCGACGCGCTCTACGGCGCGCTGGGCGCCATGGGTGCGAGCCAGGGCACCATGAACAATTTCAGTTTTGGCAATGCGAGCTACCAGTACTACGAAACCATCGCCGCGGGCTCGGGGGCGGGCCCGGGCTTTCACGGGGCCACGCCGGTGCAGACGCATATGACCAACAGCCGCATGACCGATCCCGAGGTACTCGAGTTTCGCTACCCCGTGCAGGTCGAGGAGCACTCGATCCGCTACGGCTCGGGCGGCCGGGGGCGGTGGAATGGCGGGCCTGGGGCGCTGCGCCGGATTCGTTTCCTGGAAGCGATGGAAGCCTCGATACTCTCGGGCCATCGCCGCGTGCCGCCCTACGGCATGGCGGGCGGGGCGCCGGGCGAGGTGGGCCGGAACTGGGTCGAACGGCGCGACGGGACGGTGACGGCGCTGGGCGGAGCCGCGACCACGCACTGCGGCCCCGGAGATGTGTTCGTGATTCAGACGCCTAGCGCCGGAGGCTTTGGGGTCGCGGAGCCATGAGACTGCTCGTATTCCAGCATGCCGCTGCGGAGCATCCAGGATCACTCCGTCAGCGGCTGCGCTCGGAGGGCATCGCCTGGGACACCGTCCAGCTCGACGAGGGCGGGCGGATCCCGCCGCTCGAGAGCTACGACATGCTTTGGGTGATGGGCGGACCGATGGATGTCTGGGACGTCGATCAGCATCCCTGGCTCATCGAGGAGAAGCGCGCGATCCGGCGTTTCGTGCGCGAACTCGAGCGCCCCTTCCTCGGCGTCTGCCTCGGACATCAGTTGCTGGCGGACGCGCTCGGTGGAACCTGCGGACCCCAGCAGCCGCCGGAGATCGGCGTACTCCCGGTCACGCTTTCCGGCGAGGGCCGGAGCGACCCGTTGTTCGAGGGTGTGGCTCACACCGCCAGGGCCCTGCAATGGCACCACGTGCGCGTCGCCCAGGCGCCCGAGGGAGCCGTGGTCCTGGCAGGCTCGCCGGCCTGCCGCTGCCAGGCGATGCGCATCGGGCGCTGGGCCTACTCGCTCCAATTCCACGTCGAAGTGGAGCCCGACACGGTGAAAAACTGGGCGAAGATCCCCGGCTACGCGCACTCACTCGAGAATATTCTGGGCCCGGGATCCGCGCCGCGTCTCGAGGCCGACGCCGATCTCGCGATGAGCGAGTTCACGACCAGCGCAGCACAGCTCTACCGCAATTTCATGGGCATTGCGCGACGGCACGCGCGCTTTTCCGGGTCGCCAGCCAGGAGCCGAGCAGAATGAGCACGAAGGCCAGCAGGCCTCCCAGGCCCAGGCGCTCCCGCAGCACCAGCACGCCCAGGAGCGTGGCCACGGCCGGATTGATGTAGGTGATGATGCTCGCCCGCGACGCGCCGGCACTGAGGATCAGAAAGAACATCAGCATCATCGCGACCGCCGTACACACCACACCCAGCACCGCGATCGACACCAGCGCCACGGGCGTGGGCCAATGGTGGGGCAGCGTAAACAGGGCAAACGGCAGCAGCAGCAGGCCGGCCACGCTCAGGCTCGCCGCCACGGGTCCGACGGAGTCCATGTCCGCCAGGTAGCGCTGCACGATCAGGGGGCCCACGGCGTAGCCGATCATGGCGAGGACCATGCAGCCGACACCGATCCAGCCCCACAGGCCGCTGATCGGGCCAAATCCGACCAGCGCCACCACACCGACCAGCCCGAGCGCCAGGCCCGCGGCCCGCCACGGACCGAGCCGTTCATGGAGTCCGAAAAAGCGCGAGATCAGCACGACCGTCAGGGGCACCATCGCGATCAGGATGGCGGTCGCCGAGGAGCTGATCCACTGTTCACCGAGCGAGATGGCGGAGAATGGGATCACGAACTCCACCACCGCAAAGGCGCAGATCGGCACCAGGTGCGTGCCGACCGAGCGCAGCGCGCCGCGCCTCCAGGCAATGGGCAGCAGGATGGCCGAGGCGAGCAGGAGCCGGGAGCAGGCGACCACAAAGGGCGACAATTCCTGGACGGCCAGCTTGATAAAGAAATACGGCACGCCCCAGATCAGGCCGAGACTGATAAACGCGATCCACGCTCGTCCACTCATGGGCGAATATCGTAGCGCATCCGGCATGGCTACCGGCGGCTGTTGCTGGTGTATCATTCCGGCC
>DATFUG010000260.1:0-5179 GCA_035261025.1 Steroidobacteraceae bacterium
GCGAACACGAATCCGATCGCGTCGACGCCGGCCTGCAGCGCCGCGTTCACCGCTTCCGCGGTGGTCATGCCGCAGATCTTGATCCACCCGGTCATGAGCGCCGTGCGCGCTCGTTGCGCCCCGCGCTCAGCATGGCCCGCACCAGCTGGAGCGGCTCCAGGGCCGCCATCAGCGCGGTGCCGACCAGCGCGACTTCATACCCGGCGACGGAGATCCGGCCGGCATCCGCGACCGTGGCCACACCGCTCTCGGCGACGCGCGGCACGCTGTCGGGGAGCGTCCGCGCCAGCTGCTCAAGTCGGCCGGGCACGACCTTGAGCGTGTGCAGGTCGCGGCAGTTCAATCCGACCAGCAGCTGGCCCGCGGCGCGGTACTGGTTCACCAACGCGCTCGCGCGCGCGATGTCCGCCTCGTCGAAGGCCTCCAGCAGCACGAACAGCTTCAGCTGCAGGGCGCACTCGAGCAGCGCCGCGATTTCCACATCGTTGAGCATGCGCAGGATCAGCAATACGCCACCCGCGCCGGCCAGCCGCGTTTCCAGGATCTGGTAGGGATCGACGAGAAAGTCCTTGCGCATCGCCGGAATGCGGCCGGCCAACGCGCGCACCGCCAGTTCGAGGTGGCGCATGGAGCCATCGAAGCGGCTGGGCTCGGTCAGCACCGACACCGCCGCGGCACCCGCTTCGGCATAACCGGCCACGCGCGCCAGCACGCTCCCCTCACTGCCTTCGCGCAGCTGCCCGCTCGCCGGCGAGCGCAACTTGACCTCGGCGATCAGATCGAAGCGCCGCGAGGACAGTTGCAGGCGGGGCGGCACGGCGCTGTCCAGGGCCCGCGCCCGCAACTCGGTTTCATCCAGCGCGGCGCGCGCCGCCTCGACTCGCGCGCGGCTGGCCGCGGCCATGGCGGGCAGGAAGTCGATGCCGTCTTGCGTTTCTTCCATCACGCATCCTTAAGTGCCACCCGCGGCACTGAACTGCGCCAGCTTTGCCAGCAGCTCCGCGGCAGCGCCGGAATCGATGGCCGCGGCGGCGCGCGCCACGGCGAGGCGCGGGGCGGGCTCGATCCCCGTCACCTCGAGCGCCAGCGCGGCTCCCAGCAGCAGCGCATCGCGCGCCGCGCCGCGCTCCTCGCCCGACAGCGCCCGCCGCAGCAGCTGCGCATTGTGGGGCGCATCGCCGCCGGCCAGATCCGCGGTCGTGCAGGCGGCCAGGCCGTAATCGCCCGGCGAGCGCAGTTCGCGGCTGACCGTTCCGTCCCGCACGTCGAACACCGTGAACGGCCCGCAGGGCGTGGGCTCATCCCACCCCTCGGCGCCATGGATGACCATGGCCCGCTCGATGCTCATGCCGGCGAGCGCCTGGGCGATCAGTTCGGCGGTCGGCAGATCGAAAGCGCCGATCAGATGGAAGGGCGGCTCGGCCGGATTCGTCAGCGGTCCCAGGATGTTGAACACCGTGCGCACGCCGAGGGCCGAGCGCACCGGCGCGAGATTCTTCATGGCCGGATGGTAGTGCGGCGCGTACAGATAGGTGAAGCCGGTGGCCGCGAGGCATTCGCCCGCACGCGCTTCATCGAGCGGCAGCCTCAGACCCAGCGCCTCGAGCACGTCGGCACTCCCGGCGCGGCTGGAGATGGCGCGGTTCCCGTGCTTGACGACGCTGACGCCGCAGCTCGCGGTGAGGAGCGCCGCGCCGGTGGACAGGTTCAGGCTCCCGGACCGGTCCCCGCCGGTGCCGACGATATCGATGGCACGGAGTGCTGTGGGCAGTCGCGGCCGGCGCGCCAGCGCGCGCATTCCGCCCGCCAGGCCGCGCAGCTCGGCCGCGGTCACCCCCTTGGCCCGCAGCGCCGCGAGCAGCGCGCCGGCCAGCACCGGCGAGAGCTCCGGCACGGTCAGCGCGGCCAGCAGCTCACCGGATTCGCGCTCCGTGAGATTCTGGCCGTCCAGCAGACGATCGAGTGTGTGGTTGAGGCTTTCCGGCATGTGCTTTGGTCCGCTAGGCCCGGCGCGCCGCCAGGAAATTAGCCATCATCGCCGGCCCCTGCGGCGTGAGCACGCTCTCGGGATGAAACTGCACGCCCTCCACGTGATGGGTCCGGTGCCGCAATCCCATGATCTCGCCCTCCGCGGTGCGCGCCGTGACGATGAGTTCCGCAGGCAGGGACTCGGGCGCGGCGATCAGCGAATGATAGCGGCCGACCTCACAGGGCGTGGCGATACCGGCAAATACCCCCTGCCCGTCATGCTCGATAGGTGAAGTCTTGCCGTGCATCAGCCGGGCCGCGCGCACCACCTGGCCGCCAAAGGTCTCTGCGATGGCCTGGTGGCCCAGGCAGACCCCGAGGACCGGAATGCGGCCGGCGAAGGCGCGGATCATCGCGATGGACACGCCCGCCTGGCGGGGTGTGCCCGGACCCGGCGAGATGCACAGGTGCGTCGGCGCCAGCGCCTCGGCCGCGGCCACGTCGAGCGCATCATTGCGGTGCACGACGACCTGCGCACCCAGCACGAGAAAAGCCTGCACCAGGTTATAGGTAAAGGAGTCATAGTTGTCGATGAGCAGCAGGCGTGCCTTCACAGCCCCTCCTCGGCGACACGCAGCGCCTGTACCGCCGATGCGCTCTTGGCGAGCACCTCTTCATACTCGGCTTCCGGCCGGCTGTCGGCGACGATGCCGGCGCCGGCCTGGTAACTGTACTCATCCCCCTGGAACACGAGGCTCCGGATGGTGATTGCCTGGTCCATGTCGCCGCGTGCGCCGAAGTACCCGACCGTGCCGCCGTAGAGCCCGCGACGCAGCGGCTCGAGTTCCTCGATGATCTCCATCGCCCGGACCTTGGGTGCCCCGACGAGCGTCCCCGCCGGAAACGCGGCGGCGAACAGATCGAAGGCATCGCGGCCCGGCGCCAGCCGGCCGTGCACGCCGCTCACGATGTGCATCACGTGACTGTAGCGTTCGATCGCGCGGAACGGATCGACCTGCACGCTGCCCGCCTGCGCCACGCGCCCGAGGTCATTGCGTGCGAGGTCGACCAGCATAACGTGTTCGGCATTTTCCTTGGGATCCGCCAGCAGCTCCGCCTCGAGCAGCGCATCGAGGGCCGCATCGCCGGAACGTGGCCGCGTGCCAGCGATCGGCCGCAGCTCGGCGCGGCCGCCGCCCAGCTTGACCAGGGCCTCGGGCGAGCTGCCGACCACGTCCAGCTCGCCGAAGTGGCAGTAAAACATGTACGGCGAGGGGTTCAGCAGTCGCAGCGCGCGATAGATCTGGAAGGGATCGAGATCGTGGCGTCCGGAAAATCGCGACGCCAGCACCAGCTGGTAGACGTCGCCCGCGGCGATATATTCCTGCGCGCGCCGCACGCCGGAGAGATAGGCGTCGCGGCCCAAGGCCGCCGTGGGCGGCGCATGAGTGCCGCCGCGCGCATGATTTGCGGGCATCGGCCCGCGCAGCGCGCGGACGACTTCGCGGCGCAGCGAGGCGCGCTCGGCCTCACTCCCGGCATGCAGCAGGGCGATGGCACGGGTGAGATGATCGAACACCAGGAGCGATTGCGGCGCGACGTAGTGCAGGAGCGGTGGCGGGTTCGGCAGGCGCGCGGCCTGCTGGGGGAGCCGCTCGAAATAGCGCACCACGTCGTAGGAGGTGTAGCCGACCAGGCCCCCGGCCAGCGGCACGGTGCCCAGTTCAGGGAGCGGCCGCGGCGCGGCCGCCAGCGCCCGGCGCAGGCCGGCCAGCAGCTCAGGGGCGGTGCGCGGCACGGGGAGCGAGCGAGCGCCAATCATGAAACTGTTTTCGTCGAGCCGCACCTCGAGCGCAGCGCCGAAACCGATGAAGGAATAGCGGCCCAGCCGCTCGCCGCCCTCCACGCTCTCGAGCAGGAAGCGCGGCTGGAACGAGGCCAGCTTCGCGTACGCCGATACCGGCGTATCGAGGTCACCGGCAATGTCGAAGGGCGGTTTCATTCAAAATGCTGCGTCCAAAAAAAGACCCATCCCGGTCGAGGCCGGAGATGGGTCTGGTGTTCGGTAAACTTTGGAAACTTGGTCGAAAACAGCCGCAGGCCCACTCCGGATTCAGGAGCAGGGCCACCACCATCGAATTGGGGCAGAAGGGGCTGTCTTGTACATACGGAGGTCAGTATGGCCATGGCCCGGCGGGGGCGTCAAGCGCACCTGAATCCGCCGCTTGGCCTATGGCGTGGCCGAGGCGAGGCGCGCGCACAGCGCCTCGGTCGCGTCCACGACCTCGGGGCCCAGGCGGCTCAGGCGCGCATCGACGAAGCTCAGCAGCCGGCCGCTCCGCACCGCACTCATGGAGGGGAAGGCGTGCCAGTGCTGGATCCACTCCTGCGCCGCGGCCTCGTCCGCGGCCACCGCCAGGATCACTTCCGGATCACGCGCTGCGATCGATTCGAGGGAGACGGCCGGCGCGGCGTCATGCAGTTCGCGGTAGATGTTGTCGTAGCCGCAGAGGGAGACGGCATCGTCGATGAGCTGTGCGCCACCGATCGTGTAGACCGGCCGGTCCCACACCTGCACCAGGATGCGCGGCGCGCGCGCGCGATGATAGCGCGCCCTGAGCGCCTCGATGCGTCGGCGCAGCTCAGCGGCGGCCGGCTGCGCCACGGCGCCGGTGTCGAGCAGCGCGCCCAGGCGCTCGATCGACGCGGGCAGGTCGGCGAGGCGCGTGACGCGGTGGCGGTACACCACCAGTCCCGCACGTTCGAAGGGCAGCAGCTGCGCTTCGGAAAAACCCCCCGTCCACGCGACGATGAGATCCGGATGCAGCCCCAGGATGCGCTCGAGATCGAAACCGTGGCTGTCCCCGATGCGCACGATCGTGCGCGCCCCGTCCGGTTCCACCGAGAAATCCGGCGTGCCCACGACCCGCGCACCGCCCCCGGCCGCAAACAGCATGGCCGTCGCACCGGGCGAGAGGCTCACCACGCGCTGCGGTGGACCGGGCAGCGAAAGGTTGCGCCCCTCGTCGTCGCGGACCTGCCAGGCGCTGGCCGCGCCGGAGGCCGTGCCAGTTGCCGCGCCGGTGGCCGCGCCGGTGGCCGCCACGGCCAGCATGCCGAAGGCCAGTGCTGCCACACCGCACAGCCGGCGCGCAGCCGCGGATTCCCGCGCGTCACGCACGGCTGGTGTCCGGCGCGGGACCCAGGGCCG
>DATFUG010000261.1:0-3260 GCA_035261025.1 Steroidobacteraceae bacterium
CGACCAGGATGCCTTCACGCTCGAGCAGCGCCCGCACGCCCTGGCGCACCAGGATGTGATCGTCAGCCAGTATGACTCGTATCGACATCATGCCTCCACCGGCACTTGCAGCTTGATGCGCGTGCCGTCACCGGGCAGGGAGATCACCTGTAGCTGGCCGCCCACGGCGTTCAGGCGTTCGCGCATGCCTCTCAGTCCCAGGCCCGCGTGGCCGTTTGGCGTCGCAACTGCAAAGCCGATGCCATCGTCTACGACCTGGCAGACCAGCGTGCCGCCCTCGCGATCCGCCTCAATCCGCACCCGGCCCGCCCGGGAGTGGCGTACCACGTTGGTCAGGGCCTCCTGTACGGCGCGATAGAGCGCGGTTTCAGCCGCTGCGCTGAGGCGTCCGGTTTCGGTCGCGAATACCTCGACGGGCAGGTGGGCGCGCCGCGATACCGTGTCGGCCAGAAACCGGACGGCCGGCAGCCAGCCCAGGTCATCGAGCACGGTCGGCCGCAATTCATGCGAAAGACTGCGCAACTGCTTTTCCACCTCGTCCAGCAGTGCCTTCAGCTGGCGCAATCGCGCACTGGCCGACGGTGGAAAGTCCTCTTCCAGTTCCGCCAGTGCCAGATGGACTGACACGAGCAGTTGTCCGGCTTCGTCGTGCAGGGCATGAGCGATCCGTTTGACTTCGGCCTCCAGTGTTTCGTTGAGGTGCCGGGATGCCACCATGGCCTCGCGATATCCGCGATGGGTCATCTCGTAGGAAGACAGCGATTCGGCCAGGAATTCCGCCGCAATGCCGACGACGGGTAGGGCCGATTCCGGCCCGGGGCCGTCGGCGAGGATCGCGTGCAATGCGCGGGCGTGCATGGCCACGAGATCCGGAATGCTCAGGCCCTCGGACATGGCAGACCGCCCCAGTTCGTAGGCCCGCCCCAGCAGTGCCTCATCGGCATGCGCGACGTAGGCGGCCAGGGCGGCGCCAAATTGCGGCTCCAGAGACGATGCGCTCGAATTCATGACCGCACTCCTTCAAATCAGCTGTGCCACCAATGCCAGGGCGTCGTCGGTGCGACGACCGTATTGGGCCAGGATCTTGTGCGCCAGCATGCACGGCTCCGCGGACGGGGCGAGCTGGTCCGCAAATTCACTGCGAACGCCATCGGTCGCCAGAATCAGCGTGTCGCCCCTGCTGACGGGCGTCAAGGTCTCCCGCAGCGCCGGTAATTGCGCACCGACCACGCCCGGTCTGAGGAGCAGTTCTTCTCGCCGCGCCTGTGGCGTGCCCACAGCGCGATACAGCACTCCACGAACGTTGCCGACACCCAACCAGTTCAGCTGGCCAAGCGCAAAATCAATCGCCGCGACGCTCATGACCACACCGCGGGTGCGCCGCAGTGCTCGGTGGCAGTGCTGCATGACCGCTACCGGTGAATCCCGCAGATGAGACTGGACCGTCCGCCTGGCTTGCTCTGCGGCAAGAGCCGCAGGCTCGCCGTGACCAAGACCGTCGATCACCGCCAACAGAGCCCCGCCCGGGTGCAGGTCCACGACCTCGAGGTCGCCCGATCTGGCATTGCCCGGCAACGCCAGAGTCGCCATGCCGAAACGGAGCGAGGACGGCGCTTGCTTGCTCACAGGCGCCACTTCCGGATCGTGATCGTCGTACCGTGGCCCGGCTTCGAGACAATTTCAAACTCATCCATCAGCCGGCGCACGCCCGGAAGGCCCAGGCCAAGGCCCCCGGAGCTCGAGTAGCCATCGCGCAGCGCCAGTGCCACGTCCGCGATACCGGGCCCGTGATCGGTGGCGACGATGGCCACGCTCACGCGGCCTACAAGGCTGTGTTGCCGCAGCGTGATCATACCGTGCCCGGCATAGGAAACGATGTTGCGCGCCAACTCGGAGATTGCCGTTGCGATCAGCGCCGTATCGCCGACCGAAAAACCCAGTTCCAGGGCGAGCGCGCGGCCGCGCTGCCGGGCCTCGACGATGTCCTTGTCCGAGGCGATCGCAATGGGGATGTCGGCCGGCACTGGCGCAGGCCTCAATGCGTGGTCAGAAATTTCTGCTGCAGGTGCGCGAGGCCCTCTTCCAGATCCAAGGCTGTTGGTATGTCTTCGAGCGTCAGGCCGAGCTGCACCATGGCAAAGGCGACCTCGGGTTGGATGCCGACGATGACGGTAGCCGCTCCGCGCAGCCGGATCATGTGTGAAATCTCCAGCAGGGTGCGCGAGGCAAAGGAGTCCATGACGTCCATGGCCGTGACGTCCACGATCACGCCGAGCGAGCGGCTGCGCACGACCTGGTGGACGAGCGCTGTTCGCAGTTGCAGCAGGTCCGCGTCGGACAGCGCGGCCTGGATTGTGGCGATCAGGTAGGGACCCTGTTTAAGTATTGGTACTTCCACGCAGGCTCACTTTGGCGCCGCAGGGGGCGATCAGCTTGTCGGCACGACCTTGTAGCCGAGTAACCGCTCGGCCTGTTCGATGCCGCCCTGCAGGTCGCCCACCGTGTTCATCTTGCCCAGATCGAGGCCGATGGTTACGAGTGTCTGCGCAATTTCCGGCGACAGGCCGGTCACGATGACGGTGGCACCGAGCAGACGCGAGGCTTCCACGGTCTGCACCAGGTGATTGGCGACGGTGGCGTCCATGGCCGCCACGCCGGTGATGTCGATGACGACCACCTTGGCGCGGTTGGTGCGAATCCCGCGCAGCAGCTGCTCTGTCAATTGCCGCGCCCGTTGCGGGTCGATGACGCCAATGATGGGCAGGATCAGCAACCGCTCGCGGACCTGCAACACGGGAGTCGAAAGCTCCCGGATGGCTTCCTGCTGCTGGCGAATGACGCGCTCGCGTTCCTGCACGAAGCCGACCGCCACCGTGTTGGCAATGCGGTTAGCCGCCGGTTCGTAGGCGTCCAGAATGCGATTGAGTTTTTCAAAGTCGGTCTGGTACTTGGCAAACAGCGAACGTGCCAGCACGTCGCGCAGCAGCAATACGATGCCAACGACTTCGTGCGTTTCGACGCCGCGGGGAATGATTCGCTCGGAAAGATTCCGCGCGTAGGCTTGCAGGGCCTCGAAGGTGCCGGTTTCAAGGGCCGCGACGTAGCTGTCGTAAACGGAAGTCGCTTCGTTGAATATTTCTTCCTTGGTCATCGCCGTGAGCAGGCGTGCCTCGGAAATTCGCGCCACCCATTCCTCGCGCAACAGCGTGCGATTCTGGCGCAGGTGCGCGACCAGTTCGCGCAGCAGCTCCGTGGTGGGC
>DATFUG010000262.1:0-11034 GCA_035261025.1 Steroidobacteraceae bacterium
CTTCGCCCACAGGTGGCCACCGCGCTTGCGGCGCCGGTCGAAATCGCGCGCCAGGTCCGGCTTGAAGAAAATGACCGCCTCGGCGGCGAGCGCCCCGTTCTTGGTGGCGCCCAGGGACATCACGTCAATGCCGCATTTCCAGGTGGCCTCGGCCGGCGTGCAGCCCAGGCGCACCATGGCGTTGGCGAAGCGCGCGCCGTCCATGTGCACCGCCAGTCCGTGCGCATGCGCTGCTGCAGCGAGCGCCGTGAGTTCGGCGAGCGAATAGACCGTGCCCCATTCGGTGGCTTGGGACGCGCTGATGGCGGCCGGCTGCACGTGATGCACGCCCATCTCGCGGGCATGTGCGATGGGCGCGGCCAGCTGCGCGGGCCGGATTTTCCCGTCGGCGGAGTCGAGGGCCAGAAGCTTCGCGCCGCCGGAGTAGAACTCCGGCGCGCCACACTCATCGGTATTGATGTGGGCGATCCGGTGACAGTAGATCGCGCCGTAGGGCGGGGCGATCGCCGACAGCGCCAGGGCGTTCGCCGCCGTGCCGGTGGTGACCGGAAATATCTCCACGGCAGTCTCGAACAGCTCCCGGGCAAGCGCGGTGAGGCGCGCCGTCTCAGCGTCGTCCCCGTACGAATGCGCGCTACCCCGGTTTACCCGGGCCAGGGCCTCCAGGACCTCGGGAGCCATTGGCGTGACGGTGTCGCTGGCGAAGGAGCGTCGGGCTTCAGACATGCACACCCCTGGTCAATTTGAATCGCGGTAATTTACTGCATCGGGCGGCCCAGTGCCGGGCCGATCGGCGCTATCCAGCATGCACCCAGGCCCGTTAGGCTAGGGCATGGCCATACGCTCCCTGTTTGCCACGCACGTCTACAGCGCGCCGCTCGCCTCGCCGCGACCGGCGGCGCTGAACAGGCAACTGCTGCTCGAGAGCCTGCAGCTGCGGCGGGATGATCGCGCCGGCCGCGCCTGGTCACGGCGCAATTATCCGGGCGGCTATACCTCGTACAATTCGCTGTGCCAGCTGCAGCGGATTTCTCCCACCTTTGCGCAGCTCGAGCGCCGCCTGGCGCGCCACGTCACGCGCTTCGCGCGCGCGCTGGAGCTCGACCTGCGGGGCCGCAGCCTCGCGATGACCGACTGCTGGGTGAACATCATGCGCCGGCAGGTCGTGCACAGCTTGCACCTGCATCCGCTGGCCACCATCAGCGGCACCTACTACGTGCGTACGCCACCCGGCTGCGCCGGCCTGAAATTCGAGGACCCGCGGCTCGAGCGCTTCATGGCCGCGCCGCCGCGCCGGGTCCATGCCCGGATGTCCAATCGTGCCTGGGTCACGTTGCCTGCGGTCGCCGGGCAGGTGGTGCTGTTTGAAAGCTGGTTGCGCCATGAGGTGCCGCCCAACCCGGCCGTGGGAGAGCGGGTCAGCGTCAGCTTCAATTTCAGCTGGTTCTGAGCCGCCCTAGCGGGCGGCGATGGCGTCGATCCGGGCCGCGCAGATGAAGTCGTTCTCGGACAGTCCGCCGATGGCGTGCGTGGTGTAGCGCACGCGGCAGTAGTTGTAGCCGACCTCCAGGTCGGGATGGTGGTCCTCGACGTTGGCGATGTGGGCCAGTGCGTTCACGAAGCTCATGGTGCGGTAGAAATCGACAAAGCCGTATTCGCGCCGCAGGCTGCGCCCCTCGGCATCGAGCTGCCAGGCGGCGGAGATACGCCCGCGCAACGCTTCCGCTTCGGCGCGCGTCAGGGGGGCGACGCCGCCTTCACAGGGCACGCAATGCTTCTCGCTCAGCTTGCTCATGGCGGATCTCCGTTCGTGCCGGCACGCGGCGGGAAACTGCGTGCCACGTATTGTTCAACGAGTTGCTGGAATTCCTCGGCGATGTGCGCACCTTTGAGCGTCACGGTCTTGGCGCCGTCTTCGTAGACCGGGGCCACCGGACGCTCACCCGTTCCGGGCAGGCTGATGCCGATGTGGGCCTGCTTGCTCTCCCCTGGGCCATTGACGACGCATCCCATGACCGCGACGGACAGGTTCTCGACGCCGACATGACTACGGCGCCACTCGGGCATCCGGCGGCGCAGGTGCTCCTGAATGCTCTGTGCCAGCGTCTGGAAGTAGCTGCTGGTCGTACGCCCGCAGCCGGGGCAGGCCGTGACGAGCGGGGTAAAGCTGCGCAACCCCATGGTCTGGAGCAGCTCCTGCGCGACGATCACTTCGCGGGTGCGATCGCCGTTGGGTTCCGGCGTCAGTGAAATGCGGATGGTGTCCCCGATGCCGGAGTGCAGGAGCACCGCCAGCGCGGCACTCGAGGCGACGATGCCCTTGGAACCCATCCCGGCCTCGGTGAGGCCCAGGTGCAGCGGATGGCGGGTGCGCGCGGCCAGTTCGCCGTAGACCGCGATCAGGTCCTGCACCGCCGAGACTTTCGCCGACAGGATGATCCGGTCCGCGCCGAGCCCAAGCTCAATCGCGCGTGCGGCGCTGTCCAGGCAGGAGCGCACCAGGGCTTCGCGCAGCACCAGCTGCGCGGACTGCGGTTCAGGCCGCTCACTGTTGGCGTCCATCAGACGCGCCAGCAGCTCTTGATCCAGACTCCCCCAGTTCACGCCGATCCGCACCGGTTTCCCGTAGCGACAGGCGAATTCGATCAGCTCGGCAAACTGCGGGTCGCGTTTGCTGCCGCGGCCGACGTTGCCCGGATTGATCCGGTACTTCGCGAGCGCCTCGGCGCAGGCCGGATGGCCCTTGAGGAGCCGGTGACCGTTGTAGTGAAAATCACCGATCAGGGGCACGGTGCAGCCCAGCGCGTGGAGCCGATCGCGGATCGGGGCAACCGCGGCGGCGGCCTCGTCGGTGTTGACCGTGATGCGCACCAGCTCCGAGCCGGCCTCAGCCAGTTCCCGCACCTGCCGTACGGTCGCAGCGATGTCGGCCGTATCGGTGTTGGTCATCGACTGGACGGCTATGGGGGCGCCCGCGCCGACCAGCAGACCACCGACATCGACGCCCAGAGTCGAGCGTCGCGGACGGCGCAAGGGTAGGGTGTCCATGGCCGTCTATTGTAGAGGCGCGGGCGGGGCAACTGGTATGATTCAGGCCCCTACGGACGGTTTTCAGGAGAGCGGCAGGGCCTGGTGTTCCGGTCGCCCACCGCAGGGGCTTGGCCGCGGTGGAGATAATTTTGGCATTGCGTACTCCCCTGTACGACCTGCACGTCGCCCTCGGTGCGCGCCTGGTCGACTTTGGCGGCTGGGACATGCCCGTCGCCTACGGGTCGCAGATCGAGGAGCATCATGCCGTGCGCCGCGCGGCCGGCGTATTCGACGTCTCCCACATGGGCATCGTTGACCTGCACGGCACCCAGGTGCGCGCCTTCCTGCGCGAGCTGCTGGCCAATGACGTGGCGCGGCTCACGCAGCCCGGCAAGGCCCTTTACGGTTGCATGCTCAGGGAGGATGCCGGGATCATCGATGACCTGATCACCTATTTCCTGGAGGAACGCTGGTTCCGTCTCGTGGTCAACGCCGGTACGCGCGAGAAGGACCTGGCCTGGATCCGTGGCCGGGCGGCCGCATTTGGCGTCGAGGTGCGCGAGCGGCGCGAGCTGGCCATGCTGGCGGTGCAGGGCCCGCAGGCGCGCGCTGCGCTGGCCGCACTTCTGGCTCCGGAGGAGGCGCGGGCCGCGATGTCCCTGGAGAATTTCTTTGGCGCGCAGCTCGGTGCCTGGTTCGTGGCGCGCACCGGCTATACCGGAGAGGACGGATTTGAGGTCATGGTGCCGGCCGCGGCTGCGGTCGATCTCTGGAAACAGCTCAACGAGCGGGGCGTGCAGTCCTGCGGCCTGGGCGCGCGCGATACGCTCCGGCTCGAGGCCGGCATGAATCTTTACGGCAGTGACATGGACGAGAGCAACCACCCCCTGGAGTCGGGCCTGGCCTGGACCGTGGCGTTCGAGCCCGCCGAGCGCGCCTTCATCGGCCGCGCGGCGCTCGAACGGGCGCGCGTCGCTCCCGGCGGACGCAAGCTCGTGGGCCTGCTGCTCGCCGATCGTGCAGTGATGCGCTCGCACCAGCGCGTGCTGAGCGCGGCGGGTGAAGGCCAGGTCACCAGCGGTACTTTTTCCCCGACCCTGGCGCAATCGATCGCGCTGGCGCGCGTGCCCGCAGCGGCCGCCGCGCCGGGCGGCGAAGTGCAGGTGGAAGTGCGCGGCAAGCCCTTCACGGCACGTGTCGTGAAGACGCCCTTCGTGCGCCACGGCCACGCGCTGGTGGGATCCTAGTTTGCGTTTGCGACACGCGGTTCACATGGGAGTCATGCGACGATGAGCAATGTACCGGCGGATCTGAGGTACGCTCGCAGCCACGAGTGGGTACGCGAGCAAGCTGATGGCACGGTGGAAGTGGGCATCAGCGATCACGCACAGCACGCCCTGGGCGACCTGGTTTTTGTCGAGGTGCCGGTCGTGGGTCGTGCGTTGCAGGCGGGCGAGGCCTGCGCGGTGGTCGAGTCGGTCAAGGCGGCGTCCGATGTCTACGCGCCGCTGGCGGGCACCGTGATCGCGGTGAATGAAGCGCTGGCGAAGGCGCCCGAGCTCATCAACCAGGACCCTTATGGTGCCGGCTGGATCATGCGCCTCAAGCCCAGCGGCCCACTCGCGGCGGCTGAACTGCTGGGGGCGGAGACTTATGCCGCCGTGGCCGAGGCCGGCTGAGGGAAAGGCGCGAGCGTCATGCCCTTCATTCCACACACCACGCAGGATGTCCAGGAGATGCTGGAGGCGATCGGCGCCCCGGATATCGAAGCGCTGTTCGAGGAAATCCCCGCCGCGCTGCGCGTGCGCTCGCTCGCCGGTGTACCGGAAGGGTTGAACGAGCAGCAGGTCATGGCGCTGATGTACGCGCGCGCGCGTCAGGACGGCCGGCCGCTGAATTTCATCGGTGCCGGAGCCTACGAGCATCACATCCCCGCGGCCGTGTGGGCGATCGTCGCGCGCGGTGAGTTCTACAGTGCCTACACGCCCTACCAGGCCGAGGCCAGCCAGGGAACGCTGCAGACGATCTACGAGTACCAGTCGATGATCAGCGCGCTCACCGGACTGCAGGTGGCCAACGCCTCACTGTACGACGGTGCCACCGCGGCGGCCGAAGCCTGTTTGATGGCGGTGCGCGCCAATCGCAAGTCGAGTGCCGCGCGGGTGTTGATTCCGCGCACCGTGCACCCGAACTATCGCGCCGTGGCGCAGGCGGCCACCGGCGGCCAGGGCCTGAAGCTGGAGGAACTGGCCTACCTGCGTGCCAGCGGGCAGACGGCCGCCGACGCGCTGTCGTCCTACGAGGGCCAGGATGTCACCGCCCTGGTGATCCAGCAGCCCAATTTCTTTGGGGTCCTCGAAGAGGTCGACGCGCTGACCGACTGGGCCCACGCGCGCGGCGCGCTGGTGATCGCGGTCGTCAATCCGATCTCCCTCGCGGTGCTCAAGCCGCCGGGAAGCTGGGGGCAGCGTGGCGCGGACATCGTCGTGGGCGACGGGCAGCCGCTCGGCTGCCCGCTGTCTTCCGGCGGGCCGTATTTTGGCTTCATGGCCACGCGCATGGACTACGTGCGCCAGATGCCCGGGCGCATCGTCGGGCGCACCGTCGATCTGGACGGCCGGCCGGGCTTCACCCTGACCCTGCAGGCGCGCGAGCAGCACATCCGCCGCGGCAAGGCCACCTCGAACATCTGCACCAACCAGGGCCTGCTGATGATCGCCGGCACCATCTACTGCGCCATGATGGGCGCGGCCGGCCTGGAACGCGTTGCGCAGGCGTGCATGGCGCGCACCGCGCAACTGGTAGGGGCGCTCTCCCGCCTGCCAGGCGTACGCAGCGCCTTTGGCACGGCGCGTTTCCACGAGGCCGTGCTGCTGTTCGACCGGCCGGTCGCACCGCTCCTGGAGGCGCTCGCCGCCCACGGCATCGAGGGCGGCTTCGATCTCGGGCTCCATTACCCGGAACTCGGCCACGCGCTGCTGGTCTGCGCCACCGAGGCGCGCACGGCCG
Organism: Steroidobacteraceae bacterium; assembly: GCA_035261025.1. Classification (GTDB taxonomy): domain Bacteria; phylum Pseudomonadota; class Gammaproteobacteria; order Steroidobacterales; family Steroidobacteraceae; genus FEN-1191. The sequence continues at coordinate 6,040 of DATFUG010000262.1, forward strand.
CCGACGTCGCGGCCTACTCCCAGAGGCTGTCCGAACTGCTCAAGGAGTCGCGCGTCGCATGAGCTTAGCCCTGTGTGAGCGCCTCATTTTCGATTACGGGCGTGCCGGGCGCGGCGCACGGGGTCAGTGGCCGGCCGCGGAAGCCAGCGTGCCGGAGATTCCGGCCAGCCTGCGCCGGACGCGCCCGCCGGCGCTCCCTGAGGTGAGCGAGCTGGATGTGGTGCGGCACTACACGCGCCTGTCGCAACTCAACTTTTCGATCGACACCCATTTCTACCCGCTGGGTTCCTGCACGATGAAGTACAACCCGCGGGCCTGCAACGCGGCGGCCATGCTGCCTGAATTCCTCGGACGGCATCCGCTGGCGACGGCGCGCCACAGCCAGGGGTTTCTGGCCTGCATGTACGAGTTGCAGGAGATGCTCATGGAAGTGACCGGGATGAAGGGCGTGGCGCTCACACCCATGGCCGGTGCGCACGGTGAATTCGCCGGCGTCGCGATGATTCGCGCCTACCATCGCGCGCGCGCCGATCTCGCGCGCAATGAAATCATCGTGCCGACTGCGGCGCACGGCACCAATCCGGCCACGGCCACCATGTGCGGCTGCGTGGCGCGCGAGATCGGCGTCGGCCCCGACGGCGATGTCGATCTGGCGGCGTTGCGCTCCACCGTGGGCCCGCGCACCGCCGGCATCATGCTCACCAACCCCTCGACGCTCGGCATCTTCGAGCGGGGCATCGCCGAAGTGGCGCGCATCGTGCACGAGGCGGGCGGCCTGCTTTACTACGATGGCGCGAATCTCAACGCGATCCTGGGCAAGGTCCGCCCCGGCGACATGGGCTTCGATGTCATGCACATGAACCTGCACAAGACCTTCTCCACGCCGCACGGCGGCGGCGGCCCGGGCGCGGGCGCGGTGGGCGTCGGTCCGCGCCTGCTGCCCTTCATGCCCCTGCCCATCGTGGCGCGGGAAGGCGAGGGCGAGGCGGCGCGCTACCGCTGGCTGTCCGAGGCGGACCGGCCGCAGTCGATCGGCCGCCTCACCGGCTTCAATGGCAACGCCGGGGTGCTGCTGCGGGCCTACGTCTACATGCGCATGCTTGGCCGCGAGGGCATGAGCCGGGTGGGCGAGTACGCCACGCTCAATTCGAATTACCTGCTGGCGCGGCTCCAGCAGGCAGGCTACGTCGCCGCCTACCCGCAGCGGCGGGCCAGTCACGAATTCATCCTGACGCTCAAGGCGCTGGCGCAGCAGCAGGGCGTCACGGCGATGGACGTGGCGAAGCGGCTGCTCGACTACGGCTTCCATGCGCCCACGACCTATTTTCCGCTGCTGGTTCCCGAGTGCCTGCTGATCGAGCCGACGGAGACGGAGAGCAAGGAGACGCTCGATGCCTTCGTGGTCGCGATGGCCACGATCCTGAGCGAAGCGGGGAGCGAACCCGACACGGTGCGCGGTGCCCCGCACCGCATGCCAGTGCGGCGCCTGGACGACGTGCGTGCCGCACGCGAGCTTGATCTTGCGTATCGTCCGGTATCCGGCTGATGAGGGGTCAATCGCGATGAACCGCGGCAAGCCGCGCGGCTACACCCGCCTGCTGCGCGCCTTTAGCTCCAGCGCGAAGGGACTGAGCGGAGCCTGGCGCGAGGAGGCCGCGTTCCGCCAGGAGCTGACCTTCGCAGTCATTGCCGCGCCGCTGGGCCTGTGGCTGGGCCACAATGGCATCGAACGCGCACTGCTCGTCGGTCCGGTACTGCTGGTGCTCGTCGTCGAACTGCTCAATAGCGCCATCGAGGCCACGGTCGATCGCATCGGCTTCGAGCGCCACGAGCTCGCTGGCCTGGCCAAGGACATCGGATCAGCGGCCGTGCTGATGTCATTCGTCCTGCTGGCGGTGGTGTGGTCGCTGGTGCTGCTATGGCGCTGATGGCCGGCGGAGCACCGACGATGACGGCGCTGATCTGCGGTTCGCTGGCCTACGACACGGTCATGGTCTTCGAAGGCCGCTTTCGCGAGCACATACTGCCCGAGCGCATTCACCTGCTGAATGTCTCCTTCCTGGCGCCGGTGATGCGCCGGAATTTCGGGGGCTGCGCCGGCAACATTGCCCACAACCTCAAGCTCCTCGGTGGCGACGGGCTGATCATGGCCACCGTCGGTCACGACTTCGCCCCCTATGAGACGTGGCTGCGCGAGCACGGCATCCGGCTCGACTTTGTACGCACTGTGCCCGGTGAGTTCACGGCGCAGGCGTACATCACCACCGATCTGGACGACAACCAGATCACGGCCTTTCACCCCGGCGCGATGAGCCATTCGCACCTCAATCAGGTGAGCGACGCGAACGGCGTGCGGCTCGGCATCGTTTCCCCCGACGGCCGCCAGGGCATGCTCGACCATGCCGAGCAATTTGCCGCTGCGGGCATCCCGTTCGTCTTTGATCCGGGTCAGGGATTGCCGATGTTCAGCGGCGATGAATTACGCGCCTTCCTCAAGCGCGCTTCCTGGGTGGCCGTCAACGACTACGAGGGGAGCCTGCTCGCCGAGCGCGCCGGCGGATCGCTCGAAGAGATCGCCGCGCGTGTCGAGGCGCTCATCGTCACGCGCGGGGCGGAAGGCTCATGGATCTACGCCGATGGCGTACGCCACGAGATTCCGCCGGCGCGCGCCCTGCGCCTGGCCGACCCGACCGGCTGCGGCGATGCCTACCGGGCCGGGCTCCTGCTCGGGCTGCAACGCGGCCTGGATTGGCCGACCACGGGGCGCATCGCTTCACTGGCCGGTGCCATCAAGATCGAGCATCACGGCACGCAGCAGCACCAGTACGACTGGCCGGCTTTCGCGGCACGCTTCCACGAAAATTTCGGATACGCACCATGAGCGCAGCGCGCAACCTTTTCCGTCACCTGCTTCCGCTTGGCCTGCTGGGGCTGGCTCTGCCGGGCCTGTTCGCGGCCGGCCCCGTGGTGATTGTCCCGGCGAGCCCGCCGGCGCTGGCCGGTGAGGACTGGGCGCGAACGCTCGAGCGGGTGGCTCGCAGTGTCGTGACGATCGAGCTGGACCAGACGCGCTCCTTCGATACCGAACGGAATATGTCGGCCCAGGCCACCGGATTCGTCGTCGACGCCGAACGCGGTCTGATCCTCACCAACCGTCATGTCGTGACGCCCGGCCCGGTGATGGCGGAGGCGACCTTCCTGAACCGTGAAGAAGTGCAGCTCTATCCGGTCTACCGCGACCCGGTGCACGATTTTGGCATCTATCGTTACGATCCGGCGAAGCTGCGTTTCATCGCGCCGGCGGCACTGCCGCTGGCGCCGGAGGGCGCGCAGATCGGCCGCGAAATCCGCGTACTGGGCAACAACGCGGGCGAGCAGCTTTCGATCCTCGCCGGCACTCTCGCGCGCCTCGACCGGGAGGCGCCGGACTATGGCGCCGGGCGCTACAACGACTTCAACACGTTCTACATCCAGGCGGCTTCCGGTACTTCCGGGGGTTCTTCTGGCTCACCGGTCATCGACGTGCAGGGCCGCGTGGTGGCGCTCAACGCCGGTGGCGCCACCGGTGCGGCCTCGAGCTTCTATCTGCCGCTGGGCCGCGTGCAGCGCGCGCTGCGCCTGATCCAGCAGGGCCGCCCCGTCACACGTGGCACGCTGCAGACCGAGTTTCACTACCGCCCCTATGACGAACTGCGCCGTCTCGGCCTGCAGCCCCAGACCGAGGCGGCGGCGCGCGCCGCCGAGCCGCACCACACCGGCATGCTCGTGGTCGAGAATGTGCAGCCCGGTTCGGCCAGTGCCGCGGTACTGGCCGCAGGCGACGTGCTGGTGCGCCTGAACGGCACGCTGGTCAGTGGCTTCGAGCCGCTGGAGGGGGTGCTCGATGACTCGATCGGCAGCACCGTGCGACTCGAGCTTGAGCGGGGCGGGAAGCCCTTTGCCGTGCAGCTCAGCGTGGAGAATCTGCACGCGATCACGCCGGCGGCTTATCTTGAGTTTGGCGACGCGGTCGTGCACACCCTGTCGTACCAGGAGGCGCGGCATTTTCACCTGCCGATCCGCGGGGTGTTCGTGGCCGCCTCGGGCTACAACCTGGACGCCGCAGGCGTGCCGCGCGGAGCGCTGATCACTGAAGTCAACTCGAAGCCGGTGGCGACGCTGGCGGACTTCGAAGCGGCCATCGCCCCACTGGGCGACGCTCAGCGCTTCGCGGTCCGGTACCTGACGATGGATGACCCCATTCGCGGCGAGCTGCGCTCCGTGCACATGGACCGCCGCTGGTTTCCCGCCCGCCATTGCGAACGGAACGATGCCAGCGGGTTCTGGGATTGCACCGCACTGCCGGCCGGCGCTGCGGCCCCGGCGCCGGCTGGCGGCGTGGCGCAGCTGCCCACCTCGGCGGATGGCACGGTGCGCCGGCTGGCGCCCTCGCTGGTCGGCATCACTTTCGACATGCCGTACCCGATCTCTGGCGTGAATGAACGCAACTACCACGGCACCGGGCTGATCATCGACGCCGAGCGCGGATTGGTGATCACCGACCGGAACACCGTGCCCGTCTCGATCGGCGATGTGCGCCTGACCTTTGCCGGCACCATTGAAATTCCGGGCAAGGTGCTCTACATACACCCGCTGCACAACCTGGCGGTGGTGCAATACGACCCCGCGCTCATCCGAGGCACGGACGTGCGTGCGGCCCGGCTGGCGACCGAGCCGTTGCGGGCGGGCGAGAAAGTGAACGTGGTCGGCATCGACGGGAGCGGAGAGCTGCGCTCGCGCGCCACGACCGTCGCCTCGGTGGAGCCGCTGGTGCTGCCGCTGTCGCGCTCCGTGGCATTCCGCGACAGCAATATCGAGGTGGCGGCGCTGATCAACCCGCCCGACGACGTGGTCGGCGTGCTGGCCGACCGGGACGGCGGCGTGCGCGGACTGTGGGCGAGCTTCGCTTCGGACAATGGGCGTGAGCTGGTCCAGCAGAGCCACGGCATGGCCGCG
>DATFUG010000263.1:0-3705 GCA_035261025.1 Steroidobacteraceae bacterium
GTCCGTAAGAGTGCGACTTATGTCCTGCAAAATCAAGCCCAAAGCGACGCTTTTTCGACCTGATTCTACACCCTTCCCCTGGTAGACGTCGAAAATGCGCAGCTCATGTAACCGGGTTGATGCCGCAACACTAACACGTTCAGCAATCCTCCCAAAGGTCTCCGAGGCCGCGATTGTGAAGGAAATATCGCGGCGAATCTGCGGAAAGCTGGACACCGGGGCAAAGCGCACGGCGGTGCTGGCGGTGACGGCGACGTAGTCGAGTTCAAACAACATCGGTGCATATGTAAAATCCAGAGTGCGCAGCAGTGCCGGGTGTAACTCGCCAAGTTGCCCGATCACGCTGCCATCACGCACGATCTGCGCGCTGCGTCCCGGGTGCAGGGCGGGCAGGCTGGCGCCAGCCTGGAATTGAAACGCGGATTCCAGGGCTGACAGACTCAGCAGGGCCGTCACATCGCCCTTGACATCGAAGTAGTCGGCGGACGCCCGCGGTGCACCCCATTGCTCGGGCAGCCTGCTGCCCAGCACCACACCGGCAATCATGGTCCGCTCGATGACCTGCCCTCCGCTGCCACGCTGGAAACAATTCGCAATCTCAAACAGACGCACCCGCTCGCGCTGACGGTGCAGATTGGCGCGCGCCGCCAACAACAGGCCCGGCCACAGCGAGGCGCGCATGACGGACAGGTTGCCGGCAATGGGGTTGCGCAGGGTGACCGGATCGATGGGGCCGCACAGCTGCGCCTGCACCGCCGGGTCGGTAAAGCCGAACGTCACGGCTTCGCTGTAGCCACGCGCCGTCATGCGTTGCAGCACGGCGCGCTCGCCTATCTGTGCTTCGCTGCTGCCGCGGATCACTCGCTGGCCCGCGGGCGCAGCCTCGGCAATCGAATCAAGGCCGGCTGAGCGCGCCAGCTCCTCGATCAGATCGGCCTCGATGCTGATATCGAAGCGCCACGCCGGCGGGGTGACCTGCCACGCTCCCCGCTGGGCGGCCCTTACCTTCATGCCCAGCGCACGCAGTCGCTTGGCGATATCCGCCGCCGTGAACGTCCTGCCGAGCAGGCTTGAGATCTGAACGGCGCGCAGCTTGACCGCACGGCGCTGCGGCAACTCCCGGGGCAATTCCTCCAGACAGGCGGGGCCCGCGCTGCCTCCGGCCGTGGCGCCGATCAACTCGCTCGCGCGCTCTAGCGCGCGTTCCTGGCCACTCGGATCGACACCGCGCTCGAAACGCTGGCCGGCGTCGGTGACAAGCCCGAAGCGCCGTCCCCGGCCGGCGATGACATCCGGGTCGAACCAGGCCACCTCAAGCAGCACGTCCGTGGTGCCCGCCGTGATCGCGCTGCGTTCAGATCCCATGACGCCGGCCATGCCGATGGCGCCGTCTGCGTCTGCGATGACCAGTACGTCAGCGTCCAGTTCGACTTCCCGCCCGTCGAGCAGCGTCAGTTTCTCACCGGGCTCCGCGCGGCGCACCCGCACTTCGCGTTGCAGTTTCCCCAGGTCGTAGGCGTGCATCGGTTGGCCGAGTTCGAGCAGTACAAAGTTCGTGACGTCGACCACTGGGCTGATGGAGCGGAGCCCGGATCGTTCCAGCCGTTCGCGCAGCCACTGCGGCGAGGGACGCCGATTGTCGAGCCCCCGGATCACACGGCTGGCGAAACGGGCGCAGCCCGCCCCGGGCACCAATTCAATGGGGAAGCGCTCGGAGGTCGTGGCCTTGAGCGCTTTGGGGGCCGGCGGCTTGAGTGGCAGGCCGCTGGCCGCCGCCATTTCGCGCGCGATCCCACACACCGACATGGCATCGCCCCGATTGGGCGTGACGCTGATCTCGAGCAGCGCCTCATCGAGCCGCAGATACTCGCGCAGCGTCGCACCGAGCGGCGCATCCTGGCTAAGCTCGATGATGCCTCCGCTCGCCTCCGGCAGCCCCAGTTCACGCGCGGAACACAGCATGCCCTGCGATTCGACGCCGCGCAGCTGCGCCTTGCCGATGGTGAGCTCACCCGGCAGTTGTGCCCCCACCATCGCCAGGGCACTGCGCAGTCCGGCGCGGGCATTGTCTGCGCCGCAGACCACCTGCAGTTCCGCCCCGCCCGCGTAGACGCGGCACACGCTCAGTTTGTCCGCCTGCGGATGGGGCGCTACGCTGCGGATCTCCGCCACCACCACGCCGCTGAAGGGCGGCGCCACCGGGGTGAGGGCTTCGACTTCGAAGCCGAGCATGGTCAGGCGTTCCGCCAGTTCACGATCGCTCCAGGGCGGATCGACCCAGCTGCGCAACCAGGAAACGGGCAGCCGCACCTCTAGCCTCGCGCAAACTGCGCCAGGAAGCGCAGGTCGTTTTCGAAGAACAGCCGCAGATCGTTCACGCCGTAGCGCAGCATCGCGAGCCGTTCGATGCCGAAGCCGAAGGCGAAACCCGAGTAGCGTTTCGCATCAATGCCGCAGGCCCGGAACACGTTCGGGTGCACCATCCCGCAGCCGGCGACCTCGAGCCAGCCGGTCTGCTTGCAGACCCGGCACCCCGCACCGCCGCACAGCAGGCAGGAGATATCCACCTCCGCCGACGGCTCGGTGAACGGAAAATAGGAAGGCCGCAGACGCATGGACAGGGAGCGTTCGAACAGCGATTCCATGAACTGGTGCAGCACGGACTTGAGGTTCGCAAAACTCACTTGCTTGTCGACCAGTAGCCCTTCGACCTGGTGGAACATGGGGGAATGACTGACGTCGGAATCGTGGCGATAGACGCGGCCCGGGGCGATCAGCGCAATGGGGGGTTGGCGGTTGAGCATGGCCCGCACCTGTACCGGCGAAGTGTGCGTGCGCAGCAGCAGCCCGCTGTCCAGGTAGAAGGTGTCGTGCATCGCCCGGGACGGGTGATTGGTCGGTATGTTCAGGGCCTCGAAATTGTGGAACTCGTCCTCCACCTCGGGGCCCGTGGCGATCTCGTAACCGGCGCGCTCAAACAGCTCCTCGATCCGAAGCCGCAGGCGTGTGATCGGGTGCACGCCCCCACCCGCCTCGCCGCGTCCCGGCAGCGTCACGTCGACCGCGCCGGCGGCGAGTGAGTGCGCGATCAGCGCCTGATCGAGGGCCGCACGACGCGTCTCAAGCGCGCTCTGGAGCTCGCTCTTCGCCGCATTGATGCGCGCGCCGGCGGCGGGGCGGTCTGCGGCGGGCAGTGCGCCGAGGGACTTGAGCTGCTCGGTGAGCACGCCCTTGCGGCCGAGCCAGTGCACCCGCAGCTCATCCAGCGCAGTCAGAGTGTCGCTGGCGCCGATCTGCGCCAGCGCCTCCGCGGTCAGTGCGCCGAGATCGGACACGGGGTGTTCGCCCTGCCCTCAGGCCGCCAGTGCTGCCTTCGCCTGTGCCGCAATCACGCCGAAGGCATTGGCATCGTGGATCGCCAGGTCGGCCAGGAGTTTGCGATCGATCTCGATGCCCGCGAGGCGCAGTCCCGCGATCAGGCGGCTGTAGGACAGCTCGTGCGCGCGTGCCGCCGCGTTGATGCGCGTGATCCACAGGGCGCGGAAATCGCGCTTCTTGGCGCGTCGGTCGCGGAAGGCGTATTGGCCCGCCTTGATGACCGCCTGTTTCGCGGTGCGATAGACCTTGCGCCGCGCGTTGTAATAGCCCTTGGCCTTGCCAAGGATCTTCTTGTGACGCCTTCCGGCCGTCACGCCACGTTTGACT
>DATFUG010000264.1:0-3926 GCA_035261025.1 Steroidobacteraceae bacterium
GAGGAGAATCGCCGCCGCGGCATCTCCCATCCGGAATTCGAGCTCATCGACACGGAGGCCTTCGCCGACGACCGGTATTTCGATGTGGTGATCGAGTACGCTCAGGCCGGCCACGAAGACATCCTGATGCGTGTCACCGCGCACAACCGCGGACCCGAGGCCGCCCCTCTCCACCTGCTGCCCCAGCTGTGGTTTCGCAATACCTGGAGTTGGGACGCTGGGGCCCACAAGCCGGAACTGCGCATGGCGCAACATATCGCCGTCGAGGTCGATCACCCGCAGCTGGGAGGTCGCTACCTGTACGCTGACGGTACGCCACGGGCGATCCTGTTCTGCGACAACGAATCGAATGCCGGCCGCTTGTGGGACGATGATTCGCGGGCGGGTTACTGGAAGGACGGCATCCATGAACGTGTCGTGGCCGGCCGCGAGCATGCCGTCAATCCGGGGCAGACCGGCACGAAGGCCGCCGTCTGGTTCCCGCTCGAGGTTCCGGCGCGCGGCTCGCAGACCATACAGCTGCGCCTGTCGCCACGCGCGATCGAGCGCCCGTTCGCGGACTTTGACCGAGTGTTCTCCAAGCGCATCCGCGAAGCCGATGAATTTTACGCCCACCTGCAGACCGGCATTGCCAGCGTCGACGCCCGCCGCGTTCAGCGACAGGCCTTTGCCGGCATGATCTGGAGCAAGCAGTACTTCCGCTATGACGTGCCGCGGTGGATCAAGGGCGATCCGGTGCAGCCGGCGCCTCCCGCGGCCCGCCGGCACGGTCGCAACCACGAATGGATGCATCTGAATAACGCCGACATCATCTCGATGCCTGATAAGTGGGAGTACCCGTGGTATGCCGCCTGGGATCTGGCGTTCCACTGCATTCCATTGGCCCACCTGGACAGCGCCTTTGCCAAGGAGCAATTGCTGCTGCTCACGCGCGAGTGGTACATGCACCCGAACGGCCAGATGCCCGCTTATGAGTGGGCCTTTGGCGATGTCAATCCGCCGGTGCATGCCTGGGCCACGTGGCGTGTGTACCAGATCGACCGCAACCACAATCGCGGCCGCGGCGATCTGGGGTTCCTCGAGCGCGTGTTCCACAAGCTGATGCTCAATTTCACCTGGTGGGTCAATCGCAAGGACGCCGAAGGCCGCAACGTGTTCCAGGGCGGGTTTCTCGGCCTCGACAATATCGGCGTGTTCGACCGCAGCGCCCAGCTGCCGACGGGCGGACACCTTGACCAGGCCGACGGGACGAGCTGGATGGCGATGTACGCGCTTAACTTGATGCGCATCGCCCTGGAACTGGCCCAGCACAATCACGTCTACGAGGATGTCGCCAGCAAGTTCTTCGAGCACTTCCTCAGCATCGCCGAAGCCATGAGCAATATCGGCGACGAAGGCATCGGCCTGTGGGATGACGACGATAAGTTCTTCTACGACGTGTTGCACCTGCCCAATGGCTCAATGACGCCGCTGAAAGTTCGCTCAATGGTGGGCTTGATCCCGCTGTTTGCCGTCGAAACGCTCGAGCCGGAGCTCCTGGATCGGGTGCCCGAATTCAAGCGCCGGCTGGAGTGGTACCTCGCCCACCGGCCGGATCTTGCCTCACTGGTGTCGCACTGGAACGAAGCGGGCCGCGGCAACCGCCGGCTGCTGTCCCTGCTTCGCGGCCATCGCATGAAGCGTCTGCTGAAGCGCATGCTGGATGAAACGGAGTTTCTCTCCCCGTATGGGATCCGCGCCCTCTCGCGCGTGCACGCAGACGCGCCGTACAGCTATCACATCAATGGCATGGACCTGCAGGTCGGCTATCAACCCGCGGAATCCGACTCGGGACTGTTCGGGGGAAATTCAAACTGGCGCGGACCGGTCTGGTTTCCGGTCAATTTCCTGCTGATAGAATCGCTGCAGAAATTCCATCACTACTACGGCGATGAGTTTCGCGTCGAATGCCCCACGGGCTCCGGGATCCTGGTAACTCTTGAAGAGGCGGCGAGTGAACTGGCGACCCGCCTGACCCGCATTTTCCTGCGCGACGAAACCGGGGTTCGGCCAGTGTATTCGGATCACCCGCGTATGCAGCATGACGCACACTTCCGCGATCACGTGCTGTTCTATGAATATTTCCATGGCGACAACGGACGCGGTGTCGGCGCCTCGCACCAGACCGGCTGGACTGGATTGGTCGCGAAGCTTCTGATGCCGCGGTATCAGCACGCGCTCCCCGCGCACGCCGATACCACCGCGCAATCCGAGACGGCCAGGACCCTGCCCGACGCACCGGCCGCCGCCGTACCGGCCAGGCGCAGCTCTAAATCCAAAACCACGCTCAGCTGAAGGAATCGCCATGGATGTTCCCGCCCGCCATCAATATCTTCCGACGCCCGTCATGCCGCGGGTGCCGCCCCAGAAGCTGCTCCTCGGGCAGAAGGCCCTGGTCACCGGCGCCAGCTCGGGCATCGGGCGCGCCATTGCCATCGCACTCGGTGACGCAGGCGCGGACGTCGTCGTGAACTATGCCTCGGGCGAGGAGAAAGCCCGCAGCGTGGTGGACGAACTGTCCGCGAAGGGCGTCAAGGCTCTCGCGGTACGCGCAGACGTGGGCGACGAGGAGCAGGTGGAAGCCATGTTCCGCCGGGCCGTCGAGGAGCTTGGCACCATTGACGTCCTGGTCAACAACGCCGGACTGCAGCAGGACGCGCCGTTCCATGACATGACCCTGGCGCAGTGGAATCGTGTCATCAATGTCAATCTGACGGGTCAATTCCTGTGCTCCCGCGCCGCGGTGCGCGAGTTTCGCCGGCGCGGTGTGCGCCCGGAAGTTTCCTGCGCGGCAGGCAAGATCCTGTGCATCAGCTCCGTTCACGAGGTCATCCCCTGGGCGGGACATGTCAATTACGCGGCTTCCAAGGGTGGCGTAATGCTCATGATGAAGAGCATCGCTCAGGAGGTTGCGCCCCACCGGATCCGCGTCAATTCCATCTGCCCGGGCGCCATCCGCACCCCGATCAATATGGAGGCCTGGGACACTCCGGAGGCTTACGCGGAGCTCCTGAAACTGATCCCCTACAAACGCATCGGCGAGGCCGAGGAAATCGGCCGCGCAGCGGTCTGGCTGGCCTCGGATTATGCCGATTACGTGCACGGCGTCAGCCTGTTCGTCGACGGCGGCATGACGCTGTACCCGGGCTTCGAGACCGGTGGCTGAAGCCATGTCTGACGACTCGCGCAGCGCACGGCTTGCCGATCACCTGCCGGAGTACCTGATCGAGGCACTGTGCCTCGGATTGTTCATGGTGTCCGCCGGCTTGTTCTCGACCGCGCTCGAAGCGCAGGCGTCGTGGCTGCGCACGGCCGTCCCGGATGGCGGGGCTCGGCGCGCCCTCGCCGGGCTGGCCATGGGTCTCACGGCCGTCGGGTTGATCTATTCGCCCTGGGGACGGCGATCCGGTGCACACATGAATCCGGCCGTGACGCTCGCCTTCCTGCGCCTGAAGAGAATGCGGTCGCTGGATGCGCTGGCATACATCTTCGCGCAGTTTACTGGCGGACTAGCGGGCGTATTCGTGGCGCGCCTGCTGCTGGGCGCAAGATTTACCTCGCCGCCCGTCTCTTGGGTCCTGACGCTCCCTGGCGCTGCGGGCCTGCTGGTGGCCTTCGTGGCCGAGGCGGCCATTTCTGCAGGGCTGATGTACACCGTGCTGCGAGTCTCGGCCTCCCCGCGCCATGCGGCCTGGACCGGGGTGGCCGCAGGAGCCCTCATCGCGCTGTACGTGACGTTCGAGGCACCGCTATCCGGAATGAGCATGAACCCGGCGCGAAGCTTCGCCTCAGCCGCACCGGCGATGAATTGGCAGCATTTGTGGATCTATTTCATTGCCCCGGTGCTGGGGATGCAGGTCGCTGCCCAGATGCAGCTGCTGCGGACC
>DATFUG010000265.1:0-3584 GCA_035261025.1 Steroidobacteraceae bacterium
AGACATTTTCGATGGCGAACAGACCCGCGAGCGCCAGGGCCGTCGATACCTGTGTGCCGTTGAGGAGTGCGAGGCCTTCCTTCGCACCGAGCCGCAACGGCTCCAGCCCCGCGATCCCGAGGCCGCGGCGGGCGCTCATGACGCGGCCCCGATGGCGCACGTTGCCGAACCCGAGCAGCACGGCCGACAGATGGGCGAGCGGGGCGAGATCCCCGGAAGCGCCGACCGAGCCCTGGCTGGGGATGAGCGGATAGACGCCGGTGCGCAGGAGCGATTGCAGGGCCTGCAACGTCTGCGGCCGGATGCCGGAATACCCTTGGGCGAGGCTCGCGATCTTCAGCACCAGGACCAGCCGCACGACCGCATCGCTCAGGGGCGCGCCGGTGCCGGCGGCGTGCGAGAGCACGAGATTGTGCTGGAGTTGTTCGAGATCGGCCGCCGAGATGCGCTCGCTGGCGAGTGAGCCAAAGCCGGTGTTGACGCCATAGGCCACCTTGCCGCGGGCGATGAGGCGCTCGATGAGGGCGCGCGAGCGCCGCACACGCACAAGGTCGGCACGGCTGAGCGGCATGCTCAAGGGCGCGGCCAGCGCGCGGCGCAGGGCCGGCAGGGTAAGGCCGCCCGCGCTCAGTCCCGCGCGTCTTGCCGCCGCGCTCATCGCGGCGGAATTCCGTGCGGCGGCATTCCGGTCAGCATGGGCAGGTGCAGCGCGTGCTCACGTGCGCACTGCAGCGCCAGCTCGTAGCCCGCGTCGGCGTGGCGCATCACGCCGGTCGCCGGATCATTCCACAGCACCCGCTCGATGCGGCGCGCCGCTGACGCCGTGCCGTCGCAGACGATCACAAGACCCGCATGCTGCGCATAACCCATGCCAACGCCGCCACCATGATGAATCGAGACCCAGGTCGCACCGCTGGCGGTGTTCAGCAGCGCATTGAGCAGCGGCCAGTCGGACACCGCATCCGAGCCGTCGCGCATCGCCTCGGTTTCGCGATTGGGACTGGCGACCGAACCGGAGTCGAGGTGGTCGCGGCCGATCACGATGGGAGCACCGAGCTCGCCCCTGGCCACCATCTCATTGAAGGCCAGGCCGAGGCGATGCCGGTCGCCCAGGCCGACCCAGCAGATGCGCGCAGGCAGCCCCTGGAACTGGATGCGCTTGGCGGCCATGTCGAGCCAGTGGTGCAGATGTGGATCGTTGGGAATGAGCTCACGCACTTTCTGGTCAGTGCGAAAGATATCCTGCGGATCCCCGGACAGCGCCACCCACCGGAAGGGACCGACGCCACGGCAGAACAGTGGCCGGATATACTCCGGCACGAATCCCGGGATCTGGAACGCGTCGCTGACGCCCTCCTGCAGCGCAACCTGACGGATGTTGTTGCCGTAGTCGAAGGTCGGTATCCCGCGGAGCTTGAATTCCAGCATGGCGCGCACGTGCGTAGCCATCGAGGCGTTCGCCGCGGCGGTTACTCGCGCCGGATCGCTCGCCTGCAGCGCCTCCCACTGCGGCACCGTCCAGCCCACGGGCAGGTAGCCGTGCACCGGATCATGCGCGGATGTCTGGTCGGTCACGGCGTCGGGCTTTATTCCGCGCTTTACCAGTTCGGGCAGCAGTTCCGCGGCGTTGCCGCACAGCCCGATCGAGCGCGCCTCGCCGCGCGCCGCCACGGCCGCGATGCGCGCCAGCGCGGCATCGAGCGTCGCGGCCTGCTCGTCGAGGTACCCGGTCGCCAGCCGCTTGTCGATGCGCGATTGCCGGCATTCGATCGCGAGCATCGAGGCGCCCGCCATGGTTGCCGCGAGCGGTTGCGCGGCGCCCATGCCGCCGAGCCCGGCCGTCAGGAACCAGCGGCCCCGCAGGTTGCCGCCGAAATGACGGCGCCCCAGTTCCACGAATGTTTCGTAAGTGCCCTGGACGATGCCCTGCGAGCCGATATAGATCCAGGAACCGGCGGTCATCTGGCCGAACATCATGAGGCCGCGGCGGTCGAGTTCGTTGAAATGTTCCCAGGTGGCCCAGTGCGGCACCAGGTTGGAATTCGCGATCAGCACGCGCGGCGCGTCGGTGTGCGTGCGGAACACACCCACCGGGCGGCCCGACTGCACCAGCAGGGTCTCATCGTCGCCAAGCTGCCGCAGCGTGGCGACGATCGCGTCGAAGCATTCCCAGTTGCGCGCCGCCTTGCCGATGCCGCCGTACACGACCAGATCCTCGGGGCGCTCGGCCACCTCCGGATCGAGGTTGTTCATGATCATGCGCAGCGGCGCCTCCGTGAGCCAGGAGCGGGCGCTTAAGGCGGCGCCACGCGGCGCGCGGATCACGCGATTCACCTGGACCTCAGTCATAGTAGGTACCCTCGCGAATCAGTGCTCGCAGGCGTCTTAATGTCTCACGATAACGCGCTTCGATTGTGACTTCATGGGCGTGCACGCCGTCGCGTATCACCCAGCGCCCGCCGACCATAACCTGCTGTGCGCGTGGCGCGGCTGCATCGAATACCAGGGTGCTGAGGAAGTCCCCAGGTCCCTGCTGCTCCCAATCGCCCGCGTCCAGCTCGTAGCTGACGAAATCGGCGCTCGGCTGCGCCGCGGCCCCGCCGGTGACCACGGCACCGATGGCGCGCAGGCCGCCCGTCAGGACCGATTCATAGAGCCGGTCTGCAACCGCCGGCGCCTTCGCGGTCGCCAGTACATTGCGTCGCCCGCGCGCCAGGCGCTGCGACCATTCGAGCTGACGCAGCTCGCCCGGTGCGCTGCGCCCGATGTTGCTGTCGGAACCGATGGAAATGTAACCGCCAGCGTCGAGGTAGGATGCGATGTCGGGGCAGCCGTCACCCAGGTCCGCCTCGGTCGTCGGGCAGAGCACAAGCGTCGCCTTCGCAGCACGCAGCTGCGCCAGTTCCTCCCCGGTCGAGTGGGTCGCGTGCACCAGCGCCCAGCGCGCCGACAGCAGCGCACGTGAAGCCAGCAGCGCCACGGGCGGCAATCCGTGCTGGCGAATGCAGCTGGCGACTTCGGCCGGCTGTTCGGCCACATGGATGTGCAGGCAGCGGCACAGCAGGTCATCCTGGAGCGATTGCGCCACGCTGGCGATGACGTCGATGTCCACGGCACGCAGGCTGTGGAACGCGACGCCCAGCGTGATCGCATCGCTTTCCGCGTAACGCCCGCGCAGCGTTTGCCAGTCTTCGAGGAACAGTGCCGTACTGCGCACAAAGGCGAGTTGACCGGGCAGCGGCGGAACGCCGCCAAAATCGGCATGCTGGTACAGCGTCGGCAGCAGCGTGACGGCAATGCCGGTACGCTGAGCGGCCGCAGCGATGGCCAGGTCCGCATCCGGCTGGCGCTCCCGGCCCAGCCGGTGCAGGTAGAGAAACTCGGCCACCCGCGTGTAGCCGCCGCGCAGCAGCTCGAGATAGCAGCGGGCGCTGATCGCCTCGAGATCATCGCGCTGCAGCCGGCTGGCGAGGGCGTACATGGTCTCGCGCCAGCTCCAGAAATCGTCACGCTCGCCCGCGGCACGCTGCGTCCAGGGTCCGAGCGCGCGCTGGAAGGCGTGGCAATGCGCGTTGACAATTCCC
>DATFUG010000266.1:0-3517 GCA_035261025.1 Steroidobacteraceae bacterium
GTTGCTCGTTGCTTGCTTGACTCACTCCGGCCTCCTTCATACAAGGATTCGATCTGATTACCGCGACGGGTCGTCGAATATGGCTGGCCCACGTCACGGCTTCACGATCGCGCAATACGAGGCTGGGCAACCGCGTTCGAGTCGCCGAGCATGCAGTGTCATCACATCGGCAAGCCTCTGCAATCCGATTCTTGCCATCAGAAGCGATCGCCGGCTCTTGACCGAAGGCCGCGTCTTGTCGATTTAATCGCGAAGCTGGCGGCTTGTCAGAGGCTTGCGGAAGCCGCGGAACGGTAGGTCAGCAGTTGTTGCGAGGGCCGCCGGTCCTGGCGCTGCGCGTCGAGACCACATTTACCGATCAATTCTCGTCGGCAGCTTGGTGCGGCCACGTAACTACAAACGCCCAGCGACAAGCTATTGAATTGATTGACCCAAAAAGCCAAATGCCACTCTCGTAGTGCCGAGGTCGTGGGTTCGAGTCCCACCTTGGCCAACAAGGCACTCAAGACGGCTTGCGCCGGTTCGTCAGCCCGGGGTCCGCTTGAATCCCCCTGGCGCGCCCCCAGTAGAGGCCAGATGGACTCCCGGCTGCCAGTCTCACCCGTTGACGACGACGATCTGCTCGACGCCTATTCGCTAGCCGTCAGCTCTGCCGCCGGCACCGCGGCACCCGCCGTCGTGCACCTGGATGTCGTGCAAAGGAATGGCCAACGGGAGCGGCGCGGCAGCGGTTCCGGGTTCTTCTTTACGCCGGACGGGCTGCTGCTCAACAACAGCCACGTAGTGCACCAGGCTCGCCACATTCATGTGTCTACGCCGGACGATGAGCACTATGCCGCGGATGTCGTGGGCGACGATCCGGATTCCGATCTGGCACTGATTCGCGTGAGCGCGAAGTCGTCACCACACCTGCAGTTCGCGCGTTCCGCCGCGCTGCGGATCGGCCAGCTGGCCATCGCCATCGGCAATCCGCTCGGCTTCGAACATACCGTCACGGCCGGCGTCGTCAGCGCGCTGGGACGGAGCCTGCGTGCGAGTACCGGGCGGCTGATCGACGATGTCATCCAGACTGACGCCGCGCTCAATCCCGGCAATTCCGGCGGACCGCTGGTCAACGCGCGCGGCGCCGTGATTGGCGTAAACACGGCGATCATCTCCGGTGCGCAGGGCATCTGCTTCGCGACCGCCAGCGACACCGCGCAGTGGGTACTGGGCCAGCTGCTGCAGCACGGCCGTGTGCGCCGCGCCTGGATCGGTGTCGGCGGTTTCACTTCGCCGCTGGCGCGCCGCATCGCCCGTCATCATGACCTGGAGCAGGCCGCAGCGGTGCGCGTGCGCAGCGTGGAGCCCGCGAGCCCCGCTGCCGACGCGGGCCTCGAAGCCGGTGACTTGGTCATCGGCTATGACGGTGAGGTGGTGACCGGGGTCGACCGGCTGCAGTGGATACTGAATGGAGATCGAGTGGGTCGCTCGTGCGAGTTGGTGCTGCTGCGGCGCGCCCAGCGGATGGTCGTTCCGATTGTGGCTGTCGAGCGGCCTGCGGCGTAGAGCCGCTCCATGCAATAGCCCGCGCCCTACGGCCGCACGATTTTCTGGGCACCGTGTGCGTCGGTCAAGGTGATCGAAGGCTCGCCGCCATTCGAGTCCACCACGATGTAGGTCGGGTCGATCCCGCCGCCGAGCGTCAGGGCAGAGCCCCGCTCTGTCGTCGCGATCTTCACGGACGGCCGCCCGTCGGGGCGGATGAGCCGGAAGAGGACGGTCTCTGGCGCGGGCTGCGCGTCCTTCTGGATCGTGCCATCGGCATAGCGTGCCGGCCCGGCCGGTACGACATGGATGGAGGCACGGACCCGCCCTTGTGCATCGACGATGTCGAGCCCCTGCGCGCGCAGCGTAGGCGCCGCGCTGCCGGCTTCCCCGGCTACCAGCGGCCGGACGATCAACGCGGCCAGCAGCCCCAGGTTTAGAATCGTAACGATCATCAGCCAGCGAGTGCTTGCCATGATGTGGCCCCCAATTCAGGTCTCTATTCCGCCGTTGAATCCCGCCTTGCGGCTCCAATCGCGGCAAGGGCTGGTACTTCGACCGTTAGCCGACCGCTGGAGTTCACCAGCACCAGGCGTCCCCGGATCACCGACTGCGTGAGAGCTCGTGGCGCCAACTTCGGCCCGCTCACCGCTTACCGGTTGAGGCGCGATTTCGGGTGCGCTCTTTCGCCTGGGGCGCTGGGCGATCGCTTGCCTGATCGTGCACGGCGCGAATGTCCGCGATGAACCCTTCGCGGTCTTCGGCGAGCCGGCGCAGGAAATGCGCGGGTGCGGCTGCGCTCGGGTCGTATTTCATGCCCCAGCGGATGAGTTCGACCATAACGGGAAGCAGATCGAGGGCCTTGTCGGTCGGCTCGTAGATGACACGCTTGGCCTGGGCAGGATCGCGCCGCCGGGTGATCATCCCCGCGCCCTCGAGCAGCTTCAGTCTGCTCGCGAGTATGTTCGAGGCGATCCCTTCGTTGCCGGCCAGCAACTCCTGGAAGTAGCGGCTGCGCGCCATGATGATGTCGCGGAGCACTACCAGCGTCCACCTGTCGCCGACGAAGTCGAGCGCACGGGCGATCGGGCAATTGGATCGCCGCGACGGCAATATTTTCGTCATGACACGAGAGTAGGCTGTCGACTTGCATAGTGCAAGCGGATGGCTATAATCGCTTGCACAGTGCAAGTCATTGCCAGCAATCGCGAGGAGATGAAAATGACGAAGCTGAAGCTGAGCTATTTTGATTTTGATGGCGGACGCGGAGAGCCGGCACGCCTGGCGCTGCATATCGGCAGCGTCCCATTCGAGGACGACCGAATCAACCCGAAGGAATGGCCGCAGATCCGGGACCGGACGCCGTTCCAGGCGCTGCCGACACTGGAGGTCGATGGCAAACTGGTCTCGCAATCCAACAGCATCAATCGCTACGTCGGAAAGCTTGCCGGCCTGTATCCGCAGGACGACTGGCAGGCCTTGTTGTGCGATGAGGTCATGGACGCGGCCGAAGACATCGGTGTCCGGATCTCCAATACGATCGACCTGCCCGCGGATGGCAAGAAGCGGGCACGCGAAGAGCTGGCAGCAGGGCGCATCACGCGCTACCTCGAGCAGCTGCAAGCCCGGCTTAAGGCTGCCGGTGGGGAGTATTTCGCCGACAAGCGCCTCACGGTGGCAGACCTCAAGATCTTCATGTTGGTCCGATGGCTCCGGTCTGGAGTGCTCGACCATATTCCCAAGGACCTCGTGGACCGGGTCGCGCCCCTGATGGTGAAGCACTGCGAACGCATCGCCAGCCTTCCCGACGTGGCGAAATACTACGAGCGCCGCAAGGCAGCATAGTGATCGATCCTGTGTGAGTCCGTATTTGTACGTCCCCTCCCCGCGCATTTAATCCGCGCGGGGAGGGGCGGCGAGCGGGCAATCTGGCGGTGGCCACCCTGGCCACCGTTCACTAGTACACGACGATTTCTGTCGCGCCCCGAGG
>DATFUG010000267.1:0-4275 GCA_035261025.1 Steroidobacteraceae bacterium
TTAAAGGTGCCTGGAAAATCCTGACTCAGCTGCCGCGGATCCTTGTTTGGATCCAGCTCGCTCTTTTGCGCCGCCGCGTGCTGGTCTGATCTTGACAGATAAGCGGACAGGTAAACCGAAACGTTGCTGGCCGGCTTCCACGTCAGGGACGCTGAGCCGCCGGTGGAGTTGGCGTCATCTTCACCGTACCCATCGAGTGCTCCACCCTTGATCTCCGAGAATCCATCGTGCTTGTAGTGTTGCACCGTCGCCAGTACGGCCAGGTGGTCCGACAGCGGTATATTTAGGGATCCGCGTGTGCTGAACAGGTCATAGGTCCCGGCGCTCACATTCACGTTGCCGGAGACCTTGGAAAAATCCGGCTTTTTCATGATCAGGTTGATCGCGCCACCGGTCGTTCCCTGGCCGAACTCCGTGCCCTGCGGGCCCCGATACACTTCCACGCTCTGCAGTACGCCCAGATCGGTTCCGAAGGAGAGCGGGTTCGCGAGGTACACGCCGTCCATATAGACCAGCACGCTCGGCTGCGTGCTTAAGTTTTGGGCGGTTTCCCAGCCCACGCCACGAATCGCCACCACCCGTCCGGCGCCGTCATTCTTGGCGATAGTCAAACCAGGGACATAGCCATTGAAGTTATCGAGCTTGCCGACGTTCGCGCGGTCGAAATCCTGCCCGGTCACCACGGAAATCGCGACCGGAGCGTCCTGCAGATCGACCTGGAGCTTGCGCGCGGTGACGACAATCTCTTCGAGGGTTTGCGCCTGCGACCCGGCGGAGGCGGGGCTCGTTGACTGCGCCAGGGCCGGTGCCGTCGAGATTGCCAGCGCGACACTCGCGACACAGCGGCACGCGACGCTCGCACGGATCATGCCTATGCTCATGATTTTCATCTGAAAGACCCCCAATCGCGAATGCAATCGTTAATCGTTATTACCCGACCCTGTATCTTGACCAAAAAGGCATCGGCTCCGCTTGCCCATGCGCGCCCTTTCCTTTGACCAGGTCTTGACCAGTGTCCGCGCTAGCATGCCACGATTCGCGACGGCTACTATGCCTCTCGAATACTCAAACAGCCCCATCGGCCCAGAGCGGCGGCACCATGCGACCCACGATCCTCAATGACGCATTTTTCTTAAGCCTCGGCAGTTCCGACCTGCCCATCGAGGACGCCGAGTCGCTGCCGCCGCTGTGCTACACCGACGGCGGATTCTACGAATTCGAGAAAGAGGCGCTCTTCAACCATGAATGGCTGTGCGTCGGCCGCGAGTCCTGGCTGGGAAAGCCGGGCGATTATTTTACGACCTCGATCATCAATGAACCGCTGATCATCTGCCGCGACACGGAGGGGCGGCTGCGCGCCATGTCGGCCGTCTGCCAGCATCGGGCGATGCTCGTGGCGGAAGGCAGGGGGAACACGCGCGGGTTCGTGTGCCCGTATCACCACTGGGCCTATGGGCTGGATGGGAGCCTCATCAGTGCGCCGGCGATGAACAAGACACACAACTTTGACAAGGCGGCCATCCGCCTGCCGGAACTCGCCGTTGAAGTCTGGCTCGGCTTCATCTTCGTGAGCTTCGATCGCCGGGCGGCACCGCTCCGGCCGCGGCTCCAGGGGGTGGAGGAGGCGATCGCAAACTACGATCTGGCCGGGGCCGAAGATGTCGGCGACGTGCAGACGCGCCGGTTTCCGTGGAACTGGAAGGTCATGTTCGAGAACAACAACGATGGCTATCACGCCAATCGCCTGCACCACGGGCCGCTGCACGATTTTGTGCCGAGCAACCTGTCCTCGTTCCCGGAGCTGCCGGGCGATACCGCGGGCTACCTGCGCTACAACGGTACGTTGCATCCGGACGCGAGCTTCAATGCCACGCAGAAGGCCGTGCTACCGGTATTTCCCCGCCTGACCGAAGAGGATCGGCAGCGGATGACCTTCGCGAACCTGCCGCCGACGCTCTCGCTCGTGCTGACGAGCGACATGGTGATCTACCTGATCGTCCGCGCCGACGGCGCGGAGAGTCACTCGATGGACGTGGGCGAACTGGTGGTGCGCGGCGCACGCGGTGAGGCTGGCTTCGATGAGCACATCGGCCTGATCATGGACGCGGCCGGCAAGATCATGGCGCAGGACCAGCACGTGGATGAACTCGTGCAGGTCGGCCTGCGCTCCCGATTTGCCACCCGCTGCCGCTATTCCTGGCAGGAGGGCGCGCAACGGCAATTCAACGGCTGGCTGGTGCCGCGTTACCAGGCGTGCTGGCAGCGGATCCGGGAACAGGGGCGCAGCGATGGCCGTTAGTGCCCGGCTGCCCGTGGTCTTCTTTGGCCACGGCAGCCCGGCCAATGCGATCTCGGATAACGAGGCGACGCGCACGTGGGCACGCCTGGCGCGGGCGATCGGCCGGCCGAAGGCGGTACTGAGTGTCTCGGCGCATTGGTGCACCAACGGCACGGCCGTCACCGCCATGGAGGCACCGCGAACCATCCACGATTTCGGGCGGTCGCTCCCCGCGCCGCTGTTCGATGTCCAGTACCCGGCGCCAGGCAGTCCAGCGCTGGCCGAGCGGGTGCAGACGCTCCTCAAACCTGCCAATGTGCGGCTCGATAATTCCTGGGGCTTCGATCACGGCACCTGGTCGGTGCTCGTCAAGGCTTTTCCGCAGGCGGATGTGCCCGTCGTGCAGCTGAGCATGGACATGAATGCGCCCCATGCCATGCATTTCGAGCTGGGAAAGCGGCTGCGGCCCCTGCGGGACGAAGGCGTGTTGATTCTCGGCACCGGCAACATCGTGCACAACCTGGAGCGGATGGAATGGAATCCGGCCGCCGCACCCTACGACTGGGCGGTGCGCTTTCACCAGTACATCAAGAATGCCATCGTAGAGAACGACAGTGCGCGCGTCGTTGGCTATGAAAGTTTTGGCGGCGACGCGGCGCTGGCGGTTCCGGATCCGTATCACTTCTGGCCGCTGCTGTACGTACTCGGTGCCCGCATGGAGGGCGATGTGCTCAGCATCGAGCCCGACTACATCGAATACAAGTCGCTCAGTATGTCGAGCGTCTATCTGGGCGAGCGCCTGGCGGCCGCATGAAGGCCGTAAGCACAACGACCAGCAGCAATGCGGCGGCGTAGACCTGGAAGACGCCGGCGAAGCTTCCGAAGCGGTCTGCAACGGCCCCACCCAACCAGGGTCCGATCATCGCCGCCGTGGTGATGAGGTTAAACGTGCCGTAGATCTCGGGATTGGCGGACGTCCCGAAATAATTCACGAGCAGGACGGCCGTCGCAAACAGGCACATACCGAAGCCGAAACCCTCGGCCACGGCGAATACCGTCATTGGAAGCCAGCTGCCGGCAACTGAAAGCGCGGCCATTCCTATGCCTTCGCCAGCCAGCGCACTCACGAGCAGCCATTTCGGATCGACTCGCGTCGCGAGCCAGCCACCCAGAGTGCGCGCCAACGCGCTGACCGCCCCACCTGCGCCCAGGACCCACGCGGCGGTGTACTTGGAAACACCGAGCTTTCCCATTTGCGAGAGCGCCCAGCTGTTTGCCGTCAGCACACACAGAAGCGTCGCGGTCATCGCAGTCGCGATCACCCAGAAGTGCCAGGTACGCATGGCGTCGCGAAAGCGCCAGTCCGAAGTGGTCTGGTAGACGCGGCCCCTGATTTGTTCGTGTGGGCGCTGTGCCGGCTCGTTCGCGGCCGCCACAGCAGCCGGCGGCCGCTTCACAAACACGAGTGCGAGCACGGTAAAGGCCAGCATCACGGCGGCCATGCTCCACCAGTACGCGCGCCATGTACTGGCCGCCAGAATGGCGTTGGCGGCGGGCGGGCCGGCCACCGCGCCCAGCCCGCCGATGGTCATGAATTGGCCGATGGCTGCGGAGCGCCGCTCCGGCATCCAGCCGGTCAGCAGGTAAACAGCTGGGACGGTCGCACAGGAGGCGAATCCCAATCCAAGTATGGCTGTGGCGAACAGGTATTGGTGAAAATTGTGGGTCAGGGCCAGCAGGCAGAACCCGAGGGTCATCGCCAGGCCGCCAATACCGTAGGTGGCCTTGATGCCCAGGCGCCGCAGGATCCACGCGGGCACCGTGCTCGCCAGGCCAACGGTGAGTGCAAAGAGGGAAAATCCTGCGCCAGCCTCCGACCACGTCCACGACATCTCCGCGATCATGGAAGGCAGCACGACACCGAGCGAGCTGAAAGTCGCGCCGGAGATCAGGAAGAAGATGGCGCTGATCACTACAAACAGCGCCCACTTTTCCGC
>DATFUG010000268.1:0-5127 GCA_035261025.1 Steroidobacteraceae bacterium
CGCGCGTCGAAGACCCGGTGGGGTTCCGCGACCGCATCGATCAGGGGCTGCAGGGCCGGCGGGGCACTCGGCGCCGCCGGCGCGGCCGGCAGATCCAGATCCGCGCCGACCAGCAACAGGCGTTGAATGATCTGGTGCAGCGCCATGGGCCGGCGCTCCGCCGGGGCGCGCCGGTCGAGGATTTCGTAGGTGGTGGCGAAGATGGCCGGCGAGACGACCCCGAGGCTCCCGTCGCCATAATCGACCAGCCAGTCTCCCGGCTGCCCGCTCAACAGCGATTCGCCGTCCGCGAGCAGCACGTCGAAGGACGCGCTCATCGGCACTGCGTGGATGCGATATTTGAGGCTGAGATAGACGCCCGGATGGCCGGCCTCCAGCGGCGGCTGGGGCCGGTATTTCTCGGCGAAGCGCGCCCGCGACACGCGCCACTGCTCGCCGCCCGTGCCCGTAATAATTGCATCGCCGGGCTTTGCCTTGACGTTGCCCTCGCGCGTATGCACTTCACAGGCCGCTGGCGTGAATCGCACCTGGACGGCACGCTCGAGCTTGCGGGCCACGACCCGGCGCGCATCGGCGGTGATCTGCGGCAGGTAACCGGGCTGACCGCTGGAGCGATAAAGGGGCGGCGTCTCCGGGCTCACCCGGCGCCCCGCGCCGCGGCGATGAGATTGCGCCACTGCCGCACGTCATGCAGGTTGCGCAGCGTCGCCGGCACCGCGCCGAGCAGCGTCGCTGCCTCCTGCAGCAGCGCCGTGCGCTGTTTCGGATCGGTGAGCGCCTGGGCATAGAGGGCACTGGCCAGCTCGACCGGCAACCACTGATCGCTGCGATTCCTGGCCGCCAGCCCGCGCTGGAACTTCACCACCGGGCCGATCAGCTGGGCGGCCTCCTTGGTCTTTCCCTGCCGCGCCAGGGCCATCGCCAGCCAGGTGGACACCTCGCCGATGTCGCGCTGGTCGGGAATCGCCTCCGTGCCCCAGACCTTGCGCGCCGCCAGGGCCTCGCGCTCGGCAGCTTCGGCGGCGGCGTAGTCGCCCGTCTGGAAGGCGGCCCGGCCGGCCAGGTGCTGCGAAAAGAACAGGCTGATGGAGCGCTGGCTCACCTCGAGACTGCCGTTGGGCGTGATGGCCCGCAACTGATCGGACGCGGCACTCGCAAACCTGCCGGTCGCCGCGAACTCATCGCGCTCCAAGGTCGCACCGGCACTGGACATCTTCCCCAGCGCATCAACGATGGCCAGTGCGACACTCGCCTGCGGGTCCTTCTGGCGCAGGCGAGCCAGGAACGGAGCGCCCGAGGCGATCGTGGCCGCCGCTCCGGCCGCATCGCCGAGCTGCGCCTGGCGGTAGGCGGTGGCGGCCTCGTCGTAGGCGCGGATGATGGAGAAGCCGGCGCCGCCTACCGTGGCATGCCCATAGTCATCGAGTGACTTCAGGTAATACGGGATCGCGGCGCCCAGCTTGCCCGCGCCCCACAGCGAGTCGCCCAGGGTCTGGTGTGCCACGCCCAGGTTGTTGATCGTCACGATGTTGTCCGGATCGAGCTTCAGTATCGAAAGGGAAGTCTGTTCGGTCCGCAGCCCGAGTCGATAGGCCTCCATGGGGTCCAGCTCGTTCTGGGCCACGTTGCTGAGGCTGCTCTCGATGACCTGCTGTCCGTGCAGTGCCAGGCGGTAGCCCGGCCGCTGCTCCAGCACCCTGTCCGCGAGCGCCACGGCATCTTCGCCGCGGCGACGGGCCTCGACATTGCGCCCCATGTTGACCAGCGCCGGCACCAGCCAGGCGCCGGCCTCGACATAGTAGGCGCCCATTTCCAGGTTCGACAGATCCCGCGCGCCCAGTCCCGTGGCGAGCTGCATCGCCTGCTCTTCGGTGCGGATGGCGTCCGCGTTCTGCAGACCGTTGAGCTCTTCGTATCCGCGCCGCACCAGCACCTCGACGAAGGCGCGGCGTACCGCCACCGAAGCTCCGGGCGCTGCCGCCAGCGGTCGCAGCAAGTCGGCGGCGCGCTGGCCGGCAACGGGCCCCGTCGGATCATTCTGGTTATCCAGGATCACGGCCTGCGTCGCGTAGCCGAGCGCGAGGGCAATGGTAGTGGCCTCGGACTGATCTCCCTGGGCCCGCAGCTGCTCGAGCAGCTTGCCCGCCTCGGTCGCATTGGCCGTAGCGGCCTTGATATCCCCGAGGATGCGCTCGGCGCGCGCGTAATGGATCATCGCCAGCGCGCCGTTGCGCGTGGTCTCCGGACCCTTGAGCGCCGGCGGCAGCGCGTGGAAATAATCGATCTGCCGCTTGCTGAATTCCGCCACGACGTTCAGGCGCCCGAAGCTCTCCAGTTCGCGCACGAAATCATCCGTGAGATACCCGAGCAGGTGCTCGGCCCCGCTGCGCGCCTGCTCGGCGAGCTGCTCGGCACGGTGCGCGCGCTGGGAACTCACATAGGCAAAGCCGGCCGCCACGACGGCACCGAGCGCCAGCAGTACGCAGACGGTGGCGACCTGGCGGGCGCGCACCAGCGCGCGGCGCGCGGCCAGCTCGCGCTCGCGCTGCTCGGCGAGCAGGCGTTCGGTGGCCGCCCGCGCTTCACTCTCCAGGCGCAGATCGCGGCTCGCCTTGACCACGCCGCACAGCACATCATGCGTGAGCTCGACGCGCCGTACGTCGAGGCGCTCCTCGATGCGCAGCAGGCGACGGTTGACCAGTCTCGCGAGCGTGTCCGGCGCCGCGCCGGCGGCCGTGAAATGGCTGAGCAGGCGCTCTTCGGCAACGTTCTCGCGGAATCCGGAACTGGTGAGCAGATCATCCTCGATGATCCGGCGCACGGCCGGCGGCTGGTCGGCCAGTGCGCGCTCGTAGAAATTGCTGAGGATGGTCGCGTGCGAGCCGGCGAGCAGATCGAGGGAGATCTCTTCGCGCCCTTGAGCAATGCGCGCATCGTTCAGCTCGCGGCAGATCAGGCTCAGGAGCGAGGGCTCGACCTCGGCGTTTGCCAGCTCCGCGCCGCCCGCCACGAAACGCACGATCGCCTCGGCCACCTCTTCGGTGACCAGTCCCTTGCCTGGCAGCATCACCGCCAGCAGCGCCTGCGCCCCGGTCATGGGAGCCAGGCGCAGGCGATTCTGCGAGATGCTCGGCATCGCCTTTTTCAGGCTTTCGAGCGGCGCGAGGTAATCCTCGCGCAGCGTGATCAGCACCCGATAGTCGCTGCGCGTGAAATCAAACTGCTGCGCGCCCGACTCGTCGAGCTCGAGCCGCGCCTCGAACGCCTTGGGCGCGCGGTTCTCGACCAGGTCCGCGAGTTCCTCGATGAAGCGCGCGGCGCGCGCACGCCCCAGATCATCGCTCTGTGCGAGCGTGAAAATCTCTTCGAACTGATCGAAGATCAGCAGCGGGGTCAGCGTCGCTCCGGAGTTGTCGCGCAGTACGTCGTCGCGATGGTGCAGGAACTCCCACAGCGATTCGCCGGCGACCGCGACGCCGCTCCGCGTCCACTCGCCCGCCGCGCGCGCGGCACTCGTGATCGCCTGCTTGAGCTGTTCGGCCGGCTCGGGGGCATCGCGCCCGTAATCAATGCGCAGGTAGATCGGGCAGTACCCTTGCGAGCGCAGGCGCGGCACCAGGCCGGCGTGCAGGATGGAAGTCTTGCCCAGCCCCGACTGGCCGAACAGCACCGTGAGAAGCTTGCGTTGCACACGCCGCGCCAGTTCGGCCACCTCATCCTCGCGCCCATGGAAATAAGCGCGCGTTTCCTCGGTGAAGGAAGCCAGACCCAGCCAGGGGTTCCGGTCATCGACCGAGGCTCCGGCCCATTCAGGCGCCAGGGCAGGTCTGGGTTGAGCGTTCATTTATTACGCGCCCGCATGAAGTCCCCCAGACGCTGTGCAAACTCGGGCGTCACCTGCCCGTCCGGCAATTGCGTGAAATGCAGGGCCTTGAATCTGTCCGGCACCAGCGCTTCGGCCGCGGTGGTGGTGTCGATGCTCACGGGCAGGATGAACAGCGCGCCGTCGGCCATGTTGCGCACCCGATCCATCGCATAGCTCCACTCGCGGCGGAAGTACCCTTCCAGCCGACGCTGCGTGGTCGCCGAGACGACGGGGATGAAATAGGAGCAGCGCGCGATGTTGCGCTGGATCTTGCGATCGTAGTCGTCGCCGACCTCCAGCCGGTCGATGTCGAACCAGGTGGTGACGCCCACGGCCTCCAGCCCGGCCTTGATTTGCTGCACGGCGCGCAGGTCCTCGCGTGCGTAGCTGATGAACACGGCGTTGTCCGGCATCTCGCGCGCCGGGGGCAGGAAGCGGGCCGGCGCCGCGACCGATGCGATCGCGACGGGCTTGCGCCGCGCCTGCCAGCGTGTATGCAGTTCCTCGACGAAGCGCTCGGCGCCCATGTAGATGCGGGTGCGCACGCTCACCTGCTGCAGGAAGGAGACGAGGCGGTCATCCTGGCCGCTGTGATCATCCGCCAGCACTTCGCCCACGTCGCGCGGGTCGGAGAGCCGCTGGCGCTTGGCCATGCGCAGGAACAGGCGCGCCAGCCAGTTCGTAAAACTGCTGCCGATGAACAGCAGGTGGCTGTGCTCGAGTTCGTGGAACAGTTTCTCCGGCGCCAGGTGTTCGCTCTGCAGGGCACAGATGAACTCCAGCAGGTCTTCGTCGGAGATGACGTAGGTCGGTGAAGCGGCGAGCTTGCCGAACAGGTGATAGACCACGGGGCGTTGCAGCTGGTCGCGCTCGGAGGGCAGGTCGACCACGCGGTTAGGCGAGTACGACAGCACGTCCGTCGAGGGCGCGCCGGCGAAGCGCACCTGGTTGATCGCGTTCTCCAGGAGCGAGTCGAAGGTGGTGGTGACGAACACATCGAAATCGGCGATCGCCGCGAGCTGCCGCAGGGCCGTCGGCGGTTCGAAGTTCGCATCCTTGATGATGCCGCGCAGGCGCACGTAGGCTTCCTCGCGCCGGCCGCGGGCGGCGAGAAACCAGCAGACCACATCGTTGAGGGTGTAGGGCTGGGGCAGTTCCCGCACGTCCACATTCAGGCGTCCCGCCAGCTTCTCCGCGACCCAGTCGAGCAGCAGCCGGGGGCCGCGCTCGGTGGCGACCTGCAGCAGTTCGGGCCCCACGAT
>DATFUG010000269.1:0-2736 GCA_035261025.1 Steroidobacteraceae bacterium
CTTCACGCCCACCGCGTCGAACACGCTGCCGCGCGCGACCACCAGGTCGCCATCGGCCGGATGCCCGGCGGAGAAGCCGCTGAGCATGGCGGTCGAGTAATCCACCGTCAGTCCGTTGATCATGAAGGTGTGGGCGGTCGCGTCCAGGCCGGCCACCATACCCAGCACCTGCAGGTTCTCACCGGCATCGGCGCGCGCAATACGGGTGGCGGCGATGGCGCCGTCCGCGCCGGCGAATCCGCTGACTTCAATCGCGTCGCCCACCGCGAGGCCGGTCAGATCTCCCGGAGAGATGCCCTCGCCAAATGAGGTGCTGGCCGTCACCTGGACCGTCTGGCCGAGCACCGTGAGGCGATTGGCCATCGTATCGATGCTCGCGATGGGGCCGACGACGTTGTCCTCAACCTCGACACTGGAGGCATCGCCCTGGCCGGTCTGCAGATTCTGGTGACCCTGCACCAGCGCAACCTCGCCCACGGCGAGCCCCGACTGTGCGACCGAACGGCCATTTTTCCACAGACTGGCGGCGGACACGTCGTAGCGCACGCCATTCACATAAACGCTGCCAAAAGCGGTAATCGTCCCCAGGGTGGCCACGTTCTGCATGCCACTGCTGGTGTTGGAATTGCTGCCGCCCCCGCAGGCCCCAAGCACAACGAGCGCCGCCAGTGCGATCCATATTGCTTTCATGTTCCACCCTCCTGAAATGCGATGAAGGCAACCGGCCAGGGAAAGACCGATGTGGCGAATCTTGCTCGAAAATAGCCTTCGGTCGCACCCTGTCGGCGAGGGACGACGCCCGAATCCGCTGCGTGACGAACTGCTGCGCCGCCACAGAGGAAGGCAGGACGCCCCGTCGAAGGACGTACCGAATCGCGCCGCCTACGGCGCACAGCCCTATCGAGGTGGCGCCGCCCCCAGCGGCTGACCGCAGACCCTCCCACAGCCCCCGGCCGTGCCATCGGCCTCTTTCTGGCACGCCGTTGAACCCTGCTGGAAATCCGGGGTACTTACTGCCTCCTTCGTTCGAAGGGCCTGCCTCCCGGTTTAACAGTACCGTTTTACTGTGTTCCCCCCCCTCAATTGCACTGTTTCCCCCGTCCCCAAGCACTAACGCTATTGCTAACTTGGCTATCGCTACTGATCGCTCAAGACGACTACGGGGAATAGGGGAAGAGGGAAATGAACCGATCAGCCTGGTCTGAGGCTCGCGTCCGTGGGACGTGGACGACGCCGCCGTTACGGCGCGCGCTGGCGCTGCTCGCGCTGCTGGCCATCTGGCTGATCGCCGCTCCCGCACACGCACTGCCCAGCTATCTGGCCGCCAACCTGGCGTACGTTCGCGAAACGCGCAATCTGGACGCCAGCGGCGCCGCACAGGCCTCCGGCGACCTGGACAGCCCGCACGCTGATGCGACCTGGACCTACAAGCAGACCTGGGTCTTTGGAGCGGGCCTGTTCAATACCACCGGCAGCAGCGATGCGAATCTGTATGCGCCGAACCCGGTCGACGGCAGCAACGCGGGCAAGCCGGACAGCAATGGCTATCTGGTCCAGCTCGAATACGTCCCCTTCGGCAAGCTGGATTCGCCCGAGCGGCCGTGGCTGAACATGCGCGTTGGCGTGCAGTACACCGGCTACTCCAAGTTAAACGGCGCCAGCACCAACTACGACGGCTTCGGACGCAATGCTTCCGACAATGACACCGTGTTCGGATTCCTGTGGGTGGCGCTGTGAAGGCGCGGGCTTCAGGCCGCGTCCGCGCCATCCTGCCCTGGGCGCTGGCCCTGGCTAGTTGGGGAAGCGCCGCGCACGCCGCCAACTGCGAGCTGACCATCGATGCGAACGACATGATCCAGTTTAATTCGCGCGCGTTGCAGGTCGATCCGGCATGCAGCGCGGTGCAGCTTACGCTGCGGCATGTGGGTAAGCAGGAGGCCCACGTGCTCGGGCACGACTGGGTGCTGGCGCGCAGTGCGGACGTTTCGGCACTGGCCAATGCCGGCATGGCCGCCGGATTTGACCACGGCTACCTGCCCGCGGGCGATCACCGCATCATTGCGGCGACCCGGATTGTCGGAGGTGGCCAGACCGCCACGATCAGCTTCAGCACCGCCGGGCTTGAACCCGGCGGCGATTACTCGTTCTTCTGCTCTTACCCCGGCCACACCTCGCTGATGCGCGGCCGCTTCCAGTTCGGCACTAAGGAAAGAGTCGCCTCGAGCCGCTAAGATCCTCACCCTACCAGTCCTGGTGGGGTGAAGATGAGCCGGATACCTGCCACTGCCTGCGACCGCCCCAACCCGGCGGCCCGGCTGGCCACGCCCGTGGACACCATAACACGCTGCTTCTATTGAAGTTTCATGTGAAACTTTGAGCCTCCGCGTGGGTTATGAAGCTAAGTGACGATGAAGCTGTGCAACCTCCCCCACCGGCAGGCGACCGGAACGCCGAGTTCACCCGATTTATGCGCAAATACCAGGACATGGTCTATTCCACCGCCGCTCGCCTGAGCGGCAATGATGCGCAGGCGGAGGACATTGCGCAGGAAGTTTTCCTGCGCGCGCATCGGCGCTTTGACGAATTGAAGGACAACCCGCGCGCCGCCGGGTGGCTGAAAACCGTTGCGACCAACCTGACCTTTACCCACCTCAGCCGTTACCGGAAGCGGTGGGTTTTCTTTTCTCAGCTGCAGTCGCAGGACGAGGATGGCGACGCCCCGGAGCACGAATTTCC
>DATFUG010000270.1:0-4397 GCA_035261025.1 Steroidobacteraceae bacterium
GCGCGCGGCGTCGGCCTTGTAGAACAGCTTCGTCTCGAAATCGATGCCCGGCGACAGATCGACGTAGGCGTGGCTGGGACGGGCGTAGCAATAGACGCAGCCGTGCTCGCAGCCGCGATAGGGATTGATCGACTGCGCGAAGGGAATATCCGGCGATTCGTTGTGCGTGATGACTGAGCGGGCGGCTTCCGCCCGCACCTCGGTGGCAATGGAATCGGGCACGCATTCCTGGTACCAGCCGTCGTCAACGGCCTGCCCGACCTGCCGGGCAAAGCGTCCGGGCGGATTGGCGCCGACACCACGACCCTTGAGCGCCTGTTCCATGGCGCTACTGTACGGATATACAGCTCAAGCGCAAGTGCCCTCGCGCCCGTGGGAGCGGCCGCCGGCCTCACTCGGCCAGAAAGGTGCGGTAGGCGGGGTTCGCCGTTTCCTCGGTGTAGGGATAACCCAGGGCCTGCAGATGGCCCAGGAATTCCTGGCGCTCGGCCTTCGGGACCTGGATGCCCGCGAGCACCCGGCCATAGTCCGAGCCGTGATTGCGATAGTGGAACAGCGAGATGTTCCACGCCGTGCCCACGGCCTGCAGGAAGCGCAGCAGCGCACCGGGGCGCTCCGGGAATTCGAAGCGGAACACGAGTTCATCGGCCAGAGCGCGGCCGACGCCGCCGATCATGAAACGCACGTGGAGTTTTGCGGTCTCGTTGGCACTCATGTCGACGACGCCGTAACCGGCCGCGCGCAGCCGCGCCAGTACCGCGGCGGCATCCTCCTGGCCCGAGTCGAGCCCGAAGCCCACGAACAGCCGGGCGCGCTCCGCGCCCTGGTAGCGGTAGTTGAATTCCGTGACGTTATGCTGTCCGAGGGCGCCGCAGAAGCTGAGGAAGCTTCCGGGCTGCTCGGGAATATCCACGCCGAGCAGCACTTCACGGCCGGCGCCGATGTCGGCGCGCTCGGCGATATGCCGCAGACGATCGAAATTCATGTTGGCGCCGCTGCAGATCGCCACGTAGCGCTGGCCGGCGGGCGCGCCGCGGGCGATGTAGCGCTTCACGCCGGCGACGGCGAGCGCGCCCGCCGGCTCGAGTATGGCGCGCGTATCCTCGAACACGTCCTGGATCGCGGCGCAGATCTCGTCGGTATCGACCAGCAACACCTCGTCGACGTAGCGGCGCGCCAGCGCAAAGGTCTCCTCGCCCACGCGCCGCACCGCGACGCCGTCGGCGAACAGGCCGACCCGCTCGAGCGTGACGCGCTTGCCCGCGCGGAGCGATTCGAACATGGCGGCGGCGTCGGCAGGCTCGACACCCACGATGCGTACGCGCGGATAGAGCTGCTTGACGAAGGCGCCGATGCCGGCGATCAGGCCGCCCCCGCCCACGGGCACGAAGATCGCATCGAGCTCACCGCCCGTCTGGCGGGCGATTTCCATGCCGATCGTGCCCTGTCCGGCGATCACGTCCGGATCATCGAAGGGATGCACGAAAGCCAGACCCTGATCTCGCGCCAGCACCACGGCGTGCTCGTAGGCCGCGTCGTAGATCTCGCCGTGCAGGACGACCTCGCCACCGAGGCTGGCCACCGCCTGGATCTTGATCGCCGGCGTGGTCTGCGGCATCACGATCACGGCCCGCACCCGGCGCCGCTGCGCCGCCAGCGCGACGCCCTGCCCGTGATTGCCCGCGGAAGCGCAGATCACGCCGCGTGCCGCCGCGGTGGCTCCCAGGTGAGCGAGCTTGTTGTAGGCGCCGCGCAGCTTGAAGGAGAACACGGGCTGCAGGTCTTCGCGCTTGAGGCGCAGCTCGTGCCCAAGCCGGCGCGACAGCCGGGGCGCGTGGTCCAGGGGCGATTCGATCGCCACGTCGTAGACCTTGGCCTGCAGGATTCGCTGGAGATAATCGTCGCTCATG
Source organism: Steroidobacteraceae bacterium (assembly GCA_035261025.1). Lineage (GTDB taxonomy): Bacteria > Pseudomonadota > Gammaproteobacteria > Steroidobacterales > Steroidobacteraceae > FEN-1191. Next base: position 1,911 of record DATFUG010000270.1, read on the forward strand.
GGGTTCCCGCTTAAGGTATCGGGTCAGCGGTTGCCGCCGGCGGACCCGAGAAACTCGACCAGCTCGGGTAGCCGTTGCGCGACTGTCGTGGCCGTCACGGCTTCGGCATCGGCCGCGGCGAGCGGCAATTCCCTGAAATCCAGCCCGAGGGCGCGAGCGCGCTGCACTGTCGGCGCGGCGGCCGCCGACAGCACCAGGCAGCGCAGCAGCGCACCGCCGCGCAATCCGGCCAGCACGAGTGCCGTGTCGGCCCCGGCGCCGTGCGCGAGCAGGTCGACGCGCCGCTGATGCAGCGTATCGAGCAGATCGGCCATCGCCAGCGCGTTCTGCTCGGCCCCGGCACCCGTGGCGGGCGCGTCGGAACCGCCGTGGCCGGGCAGGTCCACGGCGTAGATCGAGCGGTCGGCGCCGAGCGGCCCGAGCAGCGCGTGGAAAAAGCGGCCGTCGCCGCGCTCACCGGGCAGGCACAGGAGTGCGGTGGCCTCGTCGAATCCGCCGCCCGGAGGAATCGCCTGGTGCACGTGCAGCTGTCCGAACCGGCAGTCGAAGTAGCTGCGCGCCAGGCGCGCCGGCGGCCTCAAGAACCCCCTCCCTCGTCGGCGTGCAGGCGATGCAGCAGGCGATGCACCAGGGGCGCAGCAATCACGCCGGCGATGGCCAGCACCGCGATGCCGGAAAACAGGGCGTAACTGCCCGCGAAGATCTTGCCCGCCACCGTGCCCGGGGAAGCGAGCGGCCCCATGCCGGAGAGAATCATCGCCGCGTTCTCGTAGGAATCGATCCAGGACAGCCCCACGAGGCGGTGATAGCCGACCATGCCGGCGAACAGGGCGACCGCGATGAACAGCAGCCCGATCCCGAGGCTGCGCAGCTGGCGTCGCAGGTACCGCCGCAGGGGCGCGACCGGCTGCGAAATGCGCTCATAGCGGAATGCTGAATGCGGCGCGGGCGCCGCGTCCGGTTGCCTGGTGGTGCTCATGCCGCGGACTCCACGAATAGTGTCAGAACATACTCGAGGGATCGATGGCCCCCGCTTCCTGCGGGTCGCGCGAGGGAATGAACTCCCCGGTGATCATCGCGTCGTAGCCCTGCCCAGGACCGACCATCGGGTAAACCCCGGCGTCCGGGTCGATAATCACCTCGAGGAAAGCCGGCCCTTTGAAGGCGAGGAATTCGGCGATCACGGCGGGTACGTCCTGGCGGCGATCGAGCCGCCGGGCGTAGGCAAAGCCATCCGCCTGGGCGGCCTTGACGAAATCCTTCTTATGCAGCGATTTGTCGCTGCCGGACAGCCGGCCCTTGAAGAACAGCTTCTGCCACTGCTTGACCATGCCGTCGCCAAAATTGTTGAGCACCACGATTTTCACCGGCAGGTCGTAGGTCGTCACCGTTTCGAGCTCGCCGATGTTCATGCGAATGCTGGCATCGCCGTCGATGTCTATCACCAGCCGGCCCGGGCTCGCCACCTGTGCACCGATCGCCGCCGGCAGGCCGAAGCCCATGGTGCCCATGCTGCCTGAGGTGAGCCAGTGGCGCGGGCCGCGGAAATCGAACATCTGCGCGGCCCACATCTGATGCTGGCCGACACCGGTGGTGATGATCGCGGCGCCGCGCGTATGGCGGTTGATCTCCTCGATCACATAGTGCGGCTGCACCAGTTCGCCGGAGCGCTGGTAGTTCATCGCGTAGCGGTGCCGGAGCGCGCCGAGGTGCGCGTGCCAGGCACCGTAGTCGCGCTGGCGCGCGGCGGTCTGCACCGCGGCGCGCAGCTGGTCCAGCGCATCGGGTAGTTGTCCGACGTAGCTCCAGCGCGCGGACTTGACCTTGTTGATCTCGGAGCTGTCGACATCGAGGTGGGCAATCGCGCGGGCCGCGCGCGCGAACTTCTTCGGGTCGCCCGCCACCCGATCATCGAAGCGGGCGCCGACCGCGATCAGGAAATCGCAGTCTTCGACGGCGTAGTTCGCGGCCGCGACGCCGTGCATGCCCAGCATGTGCATCGACAGCGGATGAGTGGTATCGATGCTGCCAATGCCCATGAGCGTGGTGACGACCGGGATGTTCAGGCCTTCGGCGAATTCGGTGAGTGCGGGGGAAGCCCCGCCGTTGATCACTCCGCCCCCCGCGTAGATCAGGGGCCGCTGCGATTCGGACAGCAGCTCGACAAAGGCGGCACGCTGCTCCGCGCTTAAGGTGCGCGCCGTGAGCTCGGCGCTGCGGCGGCGGAATCCGGGCAGCGGCAGGAGGCCATGCCCGAGGAATACGCCCTGCCAGTTCTGGACGTCCTTGGGGATATCGACCACGACGGGACCGGGGCGGCCGGTGCGGGCGATCTCAAAGGCCGTACGCATGGTCGCCTCGAGCCGCTTCGGATCGGTGACCAGGAACACGTGCTTGGCGACCGGACCCATGAGCGCCGCCACCGGCGCTTCCTGGAAGGCATCGGTGCCGATGGCCGCCGTCGGCACCTGCCCGCAGATGACGACG
>DATFUG010000271.1:0-3071 GCA_035261025.1 Steroidobacteraceae bacterium
AGCGCTGTCGCCGGTGTCGTGGCAGGGCCGGCGCCGGCTCCACCCGCGCCGGGCCTACCGGCCACGGCACCGCCAGCGGTATCGCGAGCGGCATCGCCCGCAGCATCGCCCGCAGCACGGCCGGCGATGCCCGACGGCGACGGCACCGTCAATCCGGCGGATCTGGAGCCGGCCGTGGCGCCGGCCGCGGGCACGGCGCCGGACACCGACCGCGCAGGACTGCGCCACTACGCGGAACTTGCCGCCACGCTCCCCCCGCTGCGCCTGGATCTGCACGTGTACGCCACCAATCCTGCCGAACGATATGCCTTCATCAACATGCACAAGGTGCACGAAGGCGACGTCACGCCAGAGGGGGCGCGCGTCTCGCAAATCACGCGCGAAGGGGTGGTGCTGGACTACCGCGGCACGGAGTTTTTGCTCGGGCGCGAGTGACCGGCCCGCTCAAGGCTCAGGCCTGCAGCAGGCTGGTGAGCTCAAATCCCGGCGTGTTGAGCTGCTCCGGTGTAGGGGAGATGCCATGATCCAGGAGCTTGCGCCCCTGCATGTGATCCGGGATGCGATTGAGTGAATCCACCGCGATCAGCCGGCCGGCGCGGAAATAAAACGCGGAAAACGCCGGTCGCTCGAGGTCACCACGCGTCACCACCTGATCGTACCCGTGGCTCAAGCCCACCATCTGCAGCTTGATGTCGAACTGATCGGACCAGAACCAGGGCGCCGCGGCGAAGGCGCGCTGCTGGCCGAGCAGCGCGGCGGCGGCCGACTTACCCTGTTCGACGGCGTTCTGCACCGACTCGAGCCGCAGGAGAGTGCCGTCGGGCCGGCGGCGTGCGCAGCAATCGCCGGCGGCCACGATCAGCGGATCCGAGGTGCGCGAGCACTCATCGACGATGATGCCGCGATCGGATTCCAGTCCCGCGGCGCGTGCGAGCCGGTCCTCGGGATGGATGCCGACGCCGATCACGACGCAGCCGGCCGGATATTCGCTCCCGTCCGCGCAGCGCACCGCCCGCACGGCACCCTGGGCACCCAGGAGTTCCGAGATCTTCACGTCGAAGCGCAGCTCCACGCCGTGGGAGCGGTGCACGCGCGCCGCCGCCTCGGACACGATCGGCGCCACCACCCGTGACATCAGCCGGCTCAAGGCTTCCAGCACGGTCACGGCCACGCCGCGCTTGCGCGCGGTGGCGGCCACCTCCAGCCCGATGAAGCCGCCACCGATGACCACCAGCGGCTGCCCCTGCGCGGTGCAGGATTCGAGCGATGCCGAAATCGCCTGCGCATCCTCGATGGTGCGCAGGCAATGGACGTGCTGCAGCTGTGCGCCCGGCAGCGGCAGCGTGCGCAGTGCCGCGCCGGTCGCGAGCGCCAGGCCGCCATAGCCAAAGCTGCGGCCGTCGGCGCAGCGCACCTCGCGCGCCTCGCGATCGATCGCCGTCACGGTGCAGCGCGGCTGCAGCTCGATGTGCCGCCGCTGCAGCGCTTCCGGCCCGCGGATCGCCAGTGTGGCGATGTCCGGTCGCTCCAGCAGCCACTTCTTCGAGAGCGGCGGCCGGTTGTAGGGCGCGTGCGGCTCGGTGCCGAGCAGCGTGATCGGTCCGTCGAATTTCTCCTGGCGGAGCGATTCGGCAATCTGCAGGCCGGCCTGGCCTGCGCCGACAATGACAATGGGCCCTGACATCGGGAAAGCTTAGCTTTGCCGCTCTGGAAAGGCGACCACGAGCCCCTCCAGTGCGGGTTCGATGCAGATCTGGCAGGACAGGCGGCTGTTCGGGCGCTGCTCGGCGGCCACATTGGTCAGCATCAGCGCTTCCGCTTCTCCCGGCGCGGGGAGTCTCGCGATCCACGCCGGGTCTACGTAGCAGTGGCACGTGGCGCAGGAACACGCCCCGCCGCATTGCGCTTCGATGCCCTCGACACCCTGCGACTTCGCGCCCTGCATCAGGCTCCAGCCGTCGCGGATGTCCACGCTCACCGAATTGCCATCGGGTTCGATGCAGGTCACGCGGGTCATGGAAGTTCGCTCATTATATAGACCGGTGCGTCGCCTCGGGGGCTGCGAGTGAGCTGCGTCACAGATCGCCGCGGCCGCCTCGCACCTGCATCACAGAATACCGGGCCAGAAGGCTCGTGCGGCGCCAGAAAACGTAGAGTTCCGGGCAACCGGGCACGCCACGCCCGCAGTGCCCGGATCGCGTGCACTGGAGTGCACGGAGAGCGCGCTTGACGCCACGGATTCTGATCGCCGGGAAGGATGAACAACAGCGCCAGTGGTTGCGACATCACCTGCAGTCCCTGTGGCCCGAAGCCGAACCGCCCTGCCTGGACCTGCAGCAATTCGTGCAGCACCTCGACACCATCACCACGCGCAACTACGACGCCGCCCTGCTGTGCGCCTGGTTCGGCCATTCGCGGCAGGAATATTGCGAAGGCGCCGGGTGGCTGCGCCTGCTGCGCCGCGAGCGCGACCTGCCACCGCTCATCGTCGTCGCCGCCCACGGCAATGAGCTCAGCGCCGTGCGCGCCATCCGCCTTGGCGCCGCCGAATACCTGCCGAGCGACCTGCTGGACGCCCAGCAGCTCGGCCGCACGCTCCGCAAGGTCATTCACGCCAGCCGCCGGCGTGCGCGCCGTCGCGCCATTGCCGGTGCCGTGCACCACCAGCGTCCTGCCGCGGAGCTGGAAGTCCCCAACTACACGCTGTTGCGGGAGCTTGGGCGCTCGACGCGTGCCCGCGTCTGGCTGGCCGAGAGCGCGACGCTGCGCCGGCCCGTGGCGCTGAAGATCAGCCAGCCCCAGACAGGCGGTCCGGCGGGGCAGCCGCAATTCGCGCAGGAATACAAGGCGATCGCGGCGCTGCGCGATCCGGCGATCGTCGACATCTACGACTACGGGGTCCACGAAGGCCGCGAGTACCTGGCGATGGAGTACTTCCCCTGTGGCGACCTGAAGCAGCGCATGCTGAACCCCCTGGACGGCGCCACGGCGGTCGGCTATGCGCGGCGCATTGCCAGAGCCCTGCGCGTGGTGCACAGCGCCGGCCTCCTGCATCGCGACCTGAAACCGCC
>DATFUG010000272.1:0-2266 GCA_035261025.1 Steroidobacteraceae bacterium
CGCCGGCGATACGGCCTTTATTGGCCACCCCCGGGGGCTGTTCTTCCTCGCCTTCACCGAGGCCTGGGAGCGATTTTCCTACTACGGCATGACGGGGCTGCTCGTCCTCTACATGGTGAATCAGCTGCTGCTGCCGGGGCATGTCGAGCACATCGGCGGATTCCCGGGCCTGCGCGCAGCACTGGAAGCGTTCTTCGGCCCACTCTCGACGCAGGCGCTCGCGTCGCTGGTTTTTGGACTCTACTCCGGTTTCGTGTATTTCACGCCGCTGCTCGGCGGCATGATCGCCGATCGCTGGATCGGACAGCGCAACGCAGTGGTGATCGGCGCGCTTTCAATGAGCGCCGGGCACCTCGCCATGACCTTCGATCAGTCATTCCTCGCGGCTCTGCTGTTGCTCGTCATCGGCTCTGGCTTCCTCAAAGGCAACATCTCGGCCCAGGTGGGCGCCCTCTACCCACGCGAGGAGGAAGCGCAGCGCACGCGCGGCTTCGTCATCTTCAGCACCGGGATCAATATCGGGGCGGTCACCGGACCGATGGTCTGCGGGCTGCTGGCGCAGGTCTATGGCTGGCACTACGGCTTCGGCATCGCTGCGCTATTCATGCTCGTCGGCCTGGCCACCTATCTGTACGGATACCGCTATCTGCCCGCGAGGGTAGAGCAGCGCAACCACGCGGGCGGCCGGCTGACCGCGGCCGATTGGCGCACCGTGTGGACGCTCATCGCCGTACTGACGATCACGATCTTCCAGTCCATCACGGTCAATCAAATCTTCAATGTGATGCCGATCTGGATCCAGGCGCACGTCGCGCTCGAGGTCGGGAGCTTTCGTGTCCCGATTCCGTGGTATCAATCACTCTATTCGGTCGCCAGCATCCTGAGCGTGCCCTTGCTGTTCTGGCTGTGGCGCCGCCAGTCCCTGCGCCGTGGCGAGCCCGATGAGCTCGCCAAGATTGGCACCGGAGCCTGGATCGCCATGGCAAGCAATCTGGTCCTCGTGGCCGCCAGCTTTGCGTCCCGGGGCGCGCCCATACACCCGATCTGGCCAATACTCTATATCGCCGGATCGGGCCTCTCTTTTCTCTACTACTGGCCCACGCTGCTCGCGCTGGTCTCGCGCGCAGCGCCCGCCAGGACGAACGCGACGCTGATGGGGCTTGCCTTCATGAGTCTGTTCGTCGCGAACATCCTGATCGGCTGGGTCGGCAGTTACTACGAAAGAATGCGGCCCGCCGATTTCTGGGCCCTGCATGCCGCCATCGCCGCCGCCGGCGGCCTGCTCCTGCTCGTGTTCGGGCGGCGCCTCAGCCGGGCGCTGGCGCCTCCCGGCAGCGGCCACTGACAGCGCATCAAGCCCGCTTAGCGCGCGCGGCTCGCCTGGTTTTACGCCCGGACTTGCGCGGCTTCGCCGCCGGCCGCGCGGGCCGCGATTTCTTCAGTTTCACGCGGGGCGCTTTCCTCGGCCGCGGCAACTTGCCGCTGCGCGCGAGATCGACCGCGCGCCACAGGTACCAGGCAGCGAGCGTGCGCTGTGGCGCCCAGCGCTCACCGAATTCGGCCAGGGCGCGCGGCGTGGGCATGCCCTTGAGCCCGTAGGCCAGGCGAAAGCCATTGCAGACGCCGAAATCGTCGACCGGCAGCACGTCCGGCCGGCCGAGCTGGAAGATCAGCAGCATCTCCACGGTCCAGGGACCGATGCCGCGCACGCCGGTGATGCGCTCGACGATCGCCCGGTCCGCCAGCTGGTGCAGCTCGGGCGTATCGGGCACCACGCCGGCGCAGACCTTGTCTGCCAGATCACGCAGCGCCCGGATCTTCGCAAAGGAAAAGCCGCAGGCGCGCAGCGGTTCGTCCGCCGTGCTCGTGAGCGCCGCGGGTTCCGGAAAGGCCGCCGGCGCATAGAGCGCGGTGAAGCGCCCGAGGATGCGCTCGGCCGCGGTGCCATTGAGCTGCTGGTGCGCGATCGCCCTGGCGAGCGTCTCGAAGGGCGGGAGCTCCATCTGGGGCGAGAGCGTGCAGGGCCCCGCGGCGGCAATGAGCCGCGCCATCACCGGGTCGCGCGCGGCGAGCGCGCGTTCGCGCCGGCGCATGGCGCTGCGGTTCACTGCTGGCATGAGGGGCAATAATACGTGGAACGCTGCCCCTGCGTGATCTGCCGGATGGGGGTGCGGCAGCGGCGGCAGGCGAGTCCCGCACGCTCGTACACGTACAGCCGCTGGCGAAAATATCCGGGCTCGCCGTCGGCGCCGACGTAATCGCGCAG
>DATFUG010000273.1:0-7812 GCA_035261025.1 Steroidobacteraceae bacterium
CCGGCGGCAATGTCAGCCAGGCCGCGCGCCTCGCCAAGCGCAACCGCACCGACTTCTACAAGCTGCTGGGGCGCCATCAGCTGGTGCCCGACGATTTCAAGGAGAGGGAGCGCTGAGCGGCAGGCGCGGATTGCCTCGGCCGAACACGAACCGTAAACTCCACATCCGGTAGCGCGGCGGGACGGTTAGCTCAGCGGTAGAGCACTGCTTTCACACGGCAGGGGTCACAGGTTCAATCCCTGTACCGTCCACCAATCCAAATCGCTCGACTCCGCTAACTTCACCACATGACGGCCTTGTTTGCGCGTCAATGCACGCCCCAGAATTCACGAAGAGCCACGCTGCTATCCCCGGCGGGACGACCCGCTCTGCGGCGTCCGCCTTGCCTCCTGCCTTTTCAGACCAATCCCACCCCAAAATCAGGTCAAACGCCATGGTGGGCGGAGCGGGACGGCCAACGGACACCGCGACCGGTTCGGACGACATGTTTTGCAGTGTTGGTCATGGCAAGTAGGATATCCCCTGGTCGCTTAAGGCCGAGAAGTAGCCCATGCTCTTTCGAACCGCAGTGATTGCCGGATGCGGCCTCGTAATTATCTGTGCGACGCCGCGGAATTCTGCATCCCAGGAACAGTCTGGTCCCGGACCGCAGACCTCCGTTGAATTGGAGATTCAATGGGCGCAGAAGTCCTTCGACGAAATGCGGGCGCGCTGGGCGATTGCCGACAGAGCAAGGAATACGCTGGCCCTTGAGGGGCGGACTGGCACGGAGGCTCTCGCAATCCTCGAGAAGAACTTTTACCTCTGCGAGTTTTCGATTCTGCACGGCCTGGGATTAGATCCGGCTTCGAAGCTGCCTGCGCGAGCGGACCTGCCTACATACCGATGCGAGAAGGTACGTGATACTCCGCCCGAGTGTCAGCGACTGACTGTCATCATCTCGTTGGCCCCCCAGATCGTACCTCGACCGGAATCAGAGTATCGCAAGATGATTGACAGTCTGGTTCTTGGAAAGGACGGTGTCAGATTTGACTGCGCTTCTCCCGAGAAGGGGGAATAACCCTGTGGCGCTCTGACGCTTCGACCCCGGCCTCGGACTTGTGGGCCCACGTGGCGCTATTGGGTGACCACGCCTCATTGCGCTCGAAGTTCAGCAGCGCGCACACCAGATCGCCGAGGTCAATCGAGAATACATTCGCCGCCGCCGCACTTCCGGCATCCTTACGCTGAGCCGCGCTCACAAAACGCGCAAAGACAGGCCAGTCGCGACCCAGTTGCTTCACGGCCCGCTGGGCCAGATCGTAGGAGAGCGGGTTGCCGTCATCGGGACGGTGAAAGGATTCCCCGGACCAGAATTCCTGGATGCGCGCGCTATCCCAGAAGCTGCAGTGTTTCTGCTGCAGTTCCGCGGGTGTGTACAGGGACGATCGGGTACCGGTCAGCAGTTGTTCGGTATTGACCGCCAGCCCTTCATTGAGCCATAGCGGAATGGGCAGGTGCGCGACGGAGCTATGCGTCATCTCATGGGCGATGACCGGCTCAATGGCATCGAGCGTGTTGCGGGTCACAACAAAGTGCGGACAGGCACTGGAGATGAACATGCCGCCGCTGAACGCATACTCCCCCTCAGCGGGGTAGTACGTTGCGACATAGTGGTAATAGGTCTCCTGGCTGTCGAGCACGAGCACGACACTCCGGCAATTGGCCGGAAAATAGGCCACGCCATCGAGAACCCGGCGGATGCGTGCACGCGTCGCCGCAATGTATTGCGCCATAGTCATGGCCACTTTGGGTTCGAGCGATGAGAGTACGTACGCCTGATCGGACTTGAGCAGGGTATAGGTGGGGCCCAGGGCATCGCGCAGGTGCAGCAACCAGGCCTGATGGGTGCGCTCCAGGGCTTCGTCCTTCTGCCCGGTTTCTGCGCACCCCTCCGCCCACGCCGTGGCCGCCGTCCAGTCCATCAACGGGACGCCATTGGCGAGTCCCATGTGGCTCAGGACATCGAAGGGCTCCACGCCGGGCGCTGTCAGCGAACGCGGCGGTGTCTCCGTCACAAAGGCCCTGGAGAGCGGCCTGGCCTGTTGCGGCAGGGCACTCACCCCGGAGGCAGGCGCTCGAACCGAGTTCTTGACCATGAAAGCGCCCATGAAAGGTATAACCCACACACCCCACAGCAGCCAGCGCTTACGGTTGGCATACTCCTCGCTGCGTAGGATGCGTTGGCTCGCCCTGACGTTGACATAGATCAGCAGGCCCAGGAGCAGCATAGGAAGGTACACGCGTCAGTGCTCTAGCCGGAAATCCCAGGGCAACGGTGGAAGTTGGGGCTGCTCCAAGTCAAGCCAACTCTTAATTCAGGCCTAAATAACGCTTTATAAAGCGACACTTTGGGCGGATAACGCGTTTGGGTCGAGGCAACCATTTGATCGAACTACATCACCGGGGATTTCGTACGTCAATAGCGCCGCATGTGTTGGGCGACTGGACTCCCAGGCACCGTGGCGGGAGCGCTGGCCCGCCTCACCGAGCAGGTTGCAGCGGGCGTTCACACGGCGGGGGTCGCAGGTTCAATCCCTGTACCGTCCACCACCCTGGTCAAGATCACTTTATTCCCTGGAGAACTGGAGCAGGCAGCTTCGATGTCTTGGTCTCGAAGCTGCCTTCATTCGCTGATGTACTACGGAGCGAACCAGTAGTCCTTCGGAGCGAGACCCCCCGCGGCATTGCGAGCCTCCACCAGGACACGTCCATCGCTATCGCGAGTCATCAACACAGCGGCCTCTTGGATACCGTTGAGATCGGCGTCATTGAGGATGGCGAGTCTTCTGGCGCCAACGCCAGGTGAGTACCAGATGACATGCGGGGCGGTTAGACCGGCGGCGTTCTTGACGTCGACCCGGATGCGGCCATCGGAGTTGCGGGTGGATAGTATCGCCACCTCCGGCACACCGTTCTTGTCGGCATCGTTTACCGCCTCGACCTGCGTCGAGGTCAGACCGATATCCGTCCACAAAGTGCTGGCAAGGGCTGCACCGGCGGCGTTCTTGATCTCGACCACCTGCCGCCCGTCGGAGTTGCGGGTCGACAGCACGGCCACTTCAGGGATGCCGTTCAGGTCCTTATCCGGTACCGCAGTAAAATCAACGGCGGAATTACCGGGCATGAACGACACCCCGTGCGGATTGGGGACTCCGGAGGCGTTCCTGATCTGCACCACAATGAGGCCATCTGAGGTGCGTCTGGAGAGCATCGCGACTTCAGGCACGCCGTTGCCATCGGAATCGCCGACCACCTGGAGGCCGCTGACCGTATAGCCCGCGGTCGCCCAAAGGAACTGCGTGTTGGGCGTGCCAAAGGCGTTCGTCACCTGCACCAAGCCACGGCCATCACTGTTACGTGACAGCAGTACTGCCAGCTCCGCTACGCCGTTTTTGTCGGCATCGTTCGCAACTCTCATGGCCACTGCCGAGAATCCGGCGGGAAACCATATGTAACGCGGCAGGGTTGCCCCGCTGACGTTGCAAATCTCGGCAAGGACTCGCCCGTCACTGTTGCGCGTCGCAAGCACCGCCAGTTCGCTAATTCCGTTGCCGTCGGTATCTGGCAGTGCAGCTGCGGCCACTGGTGTGTAGGCGCTGCCGAGGAACGTGAAGTTTTTCAGCAGCGCACCGCCCAGGCCGTCGCGAATCTCCGCCACGATTGAGCCGGCGCGCAATCGCAGCACCGCCATGTCCACCACGCCATTCGCGTTCAGGTCGGGCAGGCCGACCAGGGCGACCACTGTTGAACTTGTGGCTGCGGCTGGCTGGGTAATCGTATTCATGATTAAGGTTACCGCCGTCTGTGTCAGCAGCCTGCCGTTTACCGTCGCGCCAGACGATAGTGTTGCGCCTGTTGCAGCGAGTATGACGCCTTCAAAGTGAGCCGTTGTTCCCATGGCCACGCCAGCACCGCCAGTGACCTGCCAAAAGATGTTTTTTGCCTGCGCGCCGCCGGCCAACAGAACATGGGTGGCGGCAGCCTGCGTCACATTTCCCGCTATCTGGAAAATCCAGACATCATTGGGACCACCCGAGAGCGTGACATCGGTATTGATCAGAACACCGGTACTCCACTTGTAGAGCCCGGGAGCCAGTGTCAGGGCACTGATGTCGCCGGCGCCCAGTTCGGTAAAATCGGGCGTTGTGCGCCCAAGGGCATCCGCGTACGCGGTTCCCATGTCGAGGACGGCATTGGCCACCAGCGTATTGTCAGCGGCTGCACCCTTGAAGCAGGTTGTGACGCCACTACCCGTGTAGGCCACATCAGCGCCGTAGATCGTTCCGGTCATTTCAGCGCAGGCCACATTGTCCATCGCCGCGGCGGTGATGGGACTGGCGCCAATGTTGCCCGTGATCTTGGAGGTCGGGACATTCGTGATGCCTGTCTTGGTCAGGATCACGAAATTTCCCGAGGTTCCGAGGTTCACCGGTGCCGGTCCAGCCGCTACCGCGTTGTGAGTTGTAAGGCCCCAGGCAATGGCTGCGGTCAGCAATAAGGCCATCGGTCTCATCGTTGCCACAAATGCGCGTCTTGAAGTGTTCATGTTGCAATCCACATAGTATTTATGAGCGCGCATGTTGCGCGTCGCCGTGGTGTTAGTCTGTACGACGGCTAACTTACCGGCTCGCGGTACGGCGAGCCGGCCGCCTGAAGGCGTTTATTCGCAACGAAGTTGAGTAACCGCTCGCTTAGCGCCGTGCAGGCCGAGCGGCAACTGCAGCAGCGACTCCGTGCACGCTCAACGCGCTTTTTCAGCCGCTATGCATTGCGCGACGGTTTCATTGGCGTAGTCCCTGTAATGCCGGTGCAGGAACCAGTGCCGATACTCCCACGGCGCGATTCGATCACGGGCGGGAAGCGCCCACAGGCCCAGCCTCGCTTCCCGCGCACCCGCCTCGAGCTCGCACAATTCAGTGTCGCTCGCGCTCAGGTGCTTGCGGTCAGCCCATGCGTTGCCGTCACGGACCATCGCCGCCCCCACTTCCTCCTCACCGACGAAGACGATCGCCGTGCGGCGATTCCGGTCGTCAACATGGAGCGGCTCTAGATCGACATCCTGGTTCAGCACCATCTGTTCCAGAGCTGCGGTGGCTTCCTTGCTCCACGGCTGGCCGTGTTCGGGCGCGTCGATGCCGCTTAAGTGCACCGCGACGCGCTGATTGCCAAGCTGCACCTCGATGGTGTCACCATCGATGACCCGGGTGACCGTACCGCCGAGCCGCTGGTGTTCCGGGACAGGCGGCTGCGCTCCGAGCACGATCGGCACCAGGCTCAGTACCACCAGAATTGGGCAGCGTAGCAGGCAGGTCACAAGGGGCTCCCGGGCAATCAGGCCGTGGCGCGCGCCAGTGCCGCGACGATGACGTCCTGCTCGGAGTCCGAAAGATCGGCGCTCATCGGCAGGCTGATCACCTGCGTCGCCAGTGACTCGCTCACGGGCAGGGGCCTGGAGTCGCACAACGGTTCATAGGCCGGCTGTTTATGCAGTGGCCGTGGATAATGAATCGCTGTCGGTATGCCGGCCCGCTTGAGTTTTTCCTGTACGGCATCGCGATTCTCGACCAGTATCGTGTATTGCGCCCACACACAGCTGCGGCCGGGCCGCACCGCCAGCAGGCCTACCCGCGCGCCGCTGGCACGAATCGCTTCGCCATAGCGATTGCCGAGCTCGATGCGTCGCGCGATCTCCCAATCCAGGCGGGTCAGCTTCGCCAGCAGGATCGCGCACTGGAGCGTATCCATCCGGCCGCCGACGCCAATCCGCGTATGCAGATAGCGCGCGCTCTGTCCGTGGACCCGAATCTCGCTGCACGCCTGCGCGAGCGCGGCATCGTCGGTGAAGATCGCGCCGCCGTCACCGTAGCAGCCGAGCGGCTTGCTGGGAAAGAAGCTGGTGCAACCCACAGCCGACAGCGCGCCACTGCGCCGGCCGTGGTAGCTGGCGCCAAAACTCTGGGCGGCATCCTCGATGACCGCGATCGGCCCACGGCGGGCCGCGATCGCACTGATCTCATCCATGTCGGCCGGCTGACCATAGAGACTCACCGGAATGATGGCCTTGGTGCGCACGCCGATCGCCGCGTCAAGCAGGCTGGCGTCCAGGTTGGCGGTATCGGGCTCCACATCGACGAACACGGGTTTTGCGCCCACCAGCACGATGACCTCGGCGCTGGCGACAAAGCTGAAGGGCGTGGTGATCACCTCGTCTCCGGGCCCGACGCCGAGGGCCATCAGGGCGATGAGCAGGGCCTCGGTACCGCTCGCCACCGTCACGCAGTTCGCGCTGTTGACGTAGGTGGCGAGCCGCTGCTCGAGCTCGCGCACCTCGGGCCCAAGGATGTACTGACCGTGTTCGAGCACGGCCTGGATGCGCGAGTTGACGTCGCTGCGTATGGCCCGGTATTGCGACTTGAGATCGATGAATTCCACGGCTAAGTCCTTCGCTACCTCATGGTCCGCCGGTTCAGTCCTGCAGCGCCCCCGCGCGGGTCTCCAGGATCAGCGGTGCCAATAGCAGGCCCGCAAGCGGTACGAACCCGACGTAGAAAATCGTCTGCATCGCGGCGCCGCTCTGGGCCGCGGCGCCGACCACGAAGGGCCCCACGGAAGCCACTACGCGGCCGATGTTGTAACAGAATCCAGCGCCCGTGGCCCGCAGCCGCGTCGGAAACAGCTCCGGCAGATAGAAAGGGAAGGCGCCAAAGACGCCGAATACAGACACGCCAATCGCAAAGAACATGTACAGGCGTGCATGAGCCGGCATGTCGAGACCGAAGGTGGCCAGGATCGCCGCCGCCGAGGCCGCAAAATACAGCGCAAACATGCGTCGACGGCCCAGATATTTGGCCAGCGGAATGGTCAGCAAAGTGCCAATCAGTCCGCCCAGGTTGAACGCCACCGTCGCGGTGAGCTTCCAGCTCTCGATCAGGCCCTGGGCACTCTGCCTGTCCAGACCACGCAACACCGCCTCGGCGTGCGCCAGCTCCGTGGCAATGACCGGGATGAAGGCACTGCAGCTCCACCAGGCGATGAGGGCAATGACGGCAATAAAGGTGCCCACCAGCGTCCGGCGCAGCAGCTCCGGGCCGAAAATCTCCCGCAGCCTGGTCTGGCTGCGCGACCGCGCCTTCTGCCAGCGTTCCGGTTCGTGGATGTACAACCGCACGAGAAAGGCCACCGCGGCCGGCAGCAGGCCGAACAGAAACACATAGCGCCAGGACTGCTCGGTATTGCCGGCGAACCAGACGCCCGCGACCTGGTAATTGACCAGCGTCGCCAGGAACAGGCCAAACGGCGCGGCGGTGTACAGGAGCGCTCCGCCCTCGACGCGGCGATGCTCGGGCATCACCTCGGCCACCATGCTGGCCCCGGCCGCCCACTCGCCGCCGATCCCGAGACTGGCCACCAGGCGGAATGCGACCAGCATCCACAGATTGGTCGCGGCCGCACAGGCCGCGGTACCGACCGCGTACATGAGCATGGTCAGCAGCAGCGTACGGAGCCGTCCGATGCGGTCGCAGACAAACCCGAAGAGCACGCCGCCTGCGGCCCACCCCAGCAACAGGAGCGAGGTAAGCACGCCGGTCCAGCTTCGGGTCGCCACGATTGCCTCGGGTGAACCCGCGCGCAGGTGCAGGAGCGTGGGGATGCAATTGGGCGCGACGTAATTGAAGAGCAGGCCGTCGAAGACGTCGAATCCCCAGCCCAGCCAGGCGGCGAACAAGACCAGCCACTGGTAGCGCGCAATCCCCCACATACAGGCCAGCC
>DATFUG010000274.1:0-10558 GCA_035261025.1 Steroidobacteraceae bacterium
GCGAGCAGAACCCGACTGATGTGACAAGCAATCGAAGCTTCATGTTTCCCCCTCCTTGTTATCTCGACGGTCAGGCTGGGCTAATTGAAAAAGCCCCCTCGGAATACACTTTACATGTGAAGTGTAGATTCTTATATAAAACTCGTCAATATGTAAGGGCAAATCCCATCAAGCGCAGGATTGCTTGATCCACTACACTGTTTTTATTGTCTTTATTCATCAGCCTGCCGTCTCCGGTGACCCAGCCGCTCGGCTGTCGAGCCTAGATATCGATGAATTCAATTACAATTAGTGGATTCATGATGTACTGGTACACTTCCGAGGCCAGCGATCTTGGCTGGAATTCCGGCACACTGGTGGCAATCTGCGCAATAAAGTAGTGGCCCTGGCAATCGGGATTGAATAGATGCAAGCGGATGGCGGCAAGAGCAGTGAATTAATCGCGGAGCCCGGCATGCCCGAACCGGCGGTCGATCCCGGCCCCAAGGGGACTCACAGGTATCGCGCGCCGGCTCTGGAAAAGGGACTCGACATCCTTGAGGCACTCGCTGGCGTCAGCGAACCACTCACTACACCGCAGCTGGCCGAGCGGCTCGGCCGTTCGCCGAGCGAACTTTTCAGGATGGTCTACATTCTCGAACGGCGCGGGTACATCGAGGAATCGCGATTCGGGCAGGGTTACGAGCTTACCAACAAAGCGTTCACATTAAGCATGTCGCGCGCCCAAGTGCGATCACTGCTCGACATTGCCTTGCCGGTGATGCGCGAGCTTGCGGCACTCATAGACCAGTCGTGCCACATGGCGGTGGCATCGGGCGACCAGATGGTGGTGATCGCCCGGGTCGAGAACCCGGGGCCCCTCGGCTTTTCGGTGCGGCCGGGCTATCGGCGAGCCATCTATGAAGCCACGTCCGGCATCACCCTCTATTCGTTTCAGCCGGAGGCCGTCCGTCGCGAATGGGATGTTTCGTTGCGCCAGCGGGCGCCCAAGGACAAGTACGACGCCTTCATTCGCCAATCGGAGGCCGTGCGCGCGCGGGGCTTCGCGCAAGTCGGGAGCGACTTCGTGCCCGGCGTGACCGACCTGTCGGCTCCCATACTCAAGGAAGGCTCCTGCCTTGCCGCGATCACCGTTCCGTTCGTGCAACGGCCCGGCCTGCCCCGGACCATAGTGGAAGCCATTGACCTGCTCTGCGGCGTTGCGCGCCAGATATCCCAGGGCCTGCAGTAGCGAACCGCCCGTCGATCGCTTCAGGGAGCGTCGATGAGGGCTTGGCGTTGCGTGCCCAGCCCATCAATGCCGAGCTCTACCACATCGCCGGATTTCAGGTAACGCGGCGGCTTCTGGCCGAGACCGACGCCGGCCGGCGTCCCGGTGCTGATGATGTCGCCCGGCATGAGCGTCATGTACGAGCTGATGTAGCTCACCAGGAACGGGACGTCGAACACCATCGTGGCGGTCGAGCCATTCTGGAAACGATGCCCGTTGACTTCGAGCCACATCGCCAACCGCCCTGGATCGGGCACTTCATCGCGAGTCACAAGCCATGGGCCGATGGGACCGAATGTGTCGCACCCCTTGCCCTTGCACCACTGTCCACCGTGCTCGAGCTGGAATGCCCTTTCAGACAAGTCGTTGACCAGGACGTATCCCGCGACGTGCCGGAGTGCATTTGCGCGACTCACGCGCCGCGCCTGCTCGCCGATGACGACGCCGAGCTCCACCTCCCAGTCGGTCTTCATCGATCCGTGCGGTATCCACACTGCGTCGTTCGGCCCGGAAATCGCGGTGGTGGCTTTCATGAACAGCACCGGCTGCTCCGGAACCGCCATTCCCGACTCTGCAGCGTGATCGCTGAAGTTCAGTCCCACGCATATGAACTTGCCGACGCCCGCAACCGGCGGTCCGATCCTGGTGCCCGAGTCCACCCCGGGCAGCGCATCGAGCGGGACCTCCCGCAACCTCGCCAGCCCGGTTGAACTGAGCGTTTCGCCGGCGATGTCCTGCACGTGTGCTGACAGGTCCCGCATCGCACCCCACGCGTCGAGAAGCGCGGGGCGCTCGTTGCCTGGCTCGCCGACACGCATCAGTTTCATGCTGCAGCAGACTCGCCGGACCTCAAGTGCTCCACCCACCGTCAATCACATGCACCTGCCCGGTCGTGAAAGAGGACTCGTCCGAGCCAAGATAAACCGCGAGTGCCGCAATTTCCTCCGGGTCTCCCAGACGACCCATTGGCTGACGCTCGACGAAGCCGCGCCACACTTCGTCGCGATTTCCACCGATTGCTGCGACCCGGTCCGCCAGGGATGGCGTCTTGACCGTGCCGGGACAGATCGCGTTGCAGCGCACCCCCTGCCCCACGAAATCCGCAGCAATCGACTTTGTCAATCCGATAACCGCCGCCTTCGTGACCGAGTACGCGAAGCGGTTGGGCACGCCCTTGATGCTGGATGCCACCGAGGACATGTTGATGATGCTGCCTCGTCTCCGCGCCAACATCCCCGCGAGCGCCGACCGGCACGTCCAGTACATGGCGTCTACGTTGATCTGGAACGATCGGCGCCAGTCAGCCTCGGTGCACGCCAGGATGTTGCCCTGGTGCACGTAGCCCGCGCAGTTGAACAGCACATCAATCGGACCTGCAGCTCCGATCGCCCTCTCGACCCCAGCGGCATCCGTGACGTCCAGCACGATCACCTGGATGGAAGGCTCCTCAGACTTCAGGCTCTCCAGCTTGTCGCGGGCGATATCGGTGGCGATGATGCGCGCGCCCTCGCGGGCAAAGGCGCGCACGGTTGCCCGGCCGATCCCCTGCGCGGCGGCCGTTACGAAACACAGCTTGTCTTCAAGGCGACCGTTCATGCGCACCTCAGGTGTTGCGGAGCGCCGCGCCCTCAGGCGGCTTCGACGATGATCGAGCGTGGCACGGATTGCACATCCCTCTGGCCCGTCAACGCCATGCTGACGTCGAGCTCGCGGCGGATGAACTCGACGGCGAGGCTCACCCCTTCCTCGCCCAGGGCCCCCAGGCCATAGAGGAATGCCTTGCCGATGAGGCAACCACGCGCCCCCAGGGCGAGCGCCTTGAGAACGGCCTGTCCGCTGGTGACTCCGCCGTCGAACAGGATTTCCACTCTTCCCGCCACCTCATCGGCGATGTCCGCCAGCGCATGGATCGTCGCCCTCGCGCCGTCGAGCTGGCGACCACCGTGATTGGACACGACGAGTGCATCGATGCCCGCCTTGCAGGCGAGCGCTGCATCTTCGCGACACATGACGCCCTTCAGTATGAGCTTGCCCGGCCAAAGATCCCGGATCCACTCCAGATCCTGCCAGCACAGCGTGGCATCGAATTGCTTGCCGATCCATTGGGCGAGCGAGGTCAGACTACCGGCCTCCGCGATGCGGCCGTCCAGGTTCCCGAACGAGCGGCTCGGTGCCCGCAGCACGCCCCAGGCCCAGCGGGGCCGCCTGGCGATGTCCACGGCATTGCGCAAGGTCAGCGTCGGCGGCACCGCCAGCCCGTTCTTGATCTCCCTATGGCGCCTGCCCTGCACGGTCAGATCTGCGGTCAGCATCAGGGCCGAGCATTGCGCGTCCCGTGCCCGGCGTATCAACTCCCGCGTGAATGCCCGGTCGCGCATGACGTACAACTGGAACCAGAATGGTTCAGGCACCGCCTTGTGCACCTGTTCGATCGAACAGATGGACATCGTGCTGAGGCAGAACGGAATGCCAGCCCTGGCGGCGGCGCGGGCGCCCAGGATCTCGCCGCCGCCGCATTGCAGGCCTGCCAGGCCGGTCGGAGCGATGGCGATCGGGAGCGAGGATTTCTGGCCGGCCAGCGTCGTGCTGAGCGAGCGCTCATCAACATCAATCATGATCCGCTGCTTCAGGCGCAACGCGTCGATCGCAGAGCGGTTTTCAAACAGCGTCAGCTCGTCGAACGCGCCCCGATCCGCGTACTCGAACAGGGCACGCGGAACGCGACGCCTGGCCAGCGCTCGCAGGTCACTCACGCAGGTGAGCGGCTCAGGCATTGACGGCCTTCGAGCGCCATGCCGAGCCGTTGGGAAACTGGAATTCCGAGATGGAGGCCGGGCGAATCTCCGCGGAGAATCCGGGCAGCTCGGGCGCAAGGTAACGTCCATTGCGGATGCGCACTGGATCAATGAAATGCTGGTGGAGGTGGTCGACGAACTCAATCGAGCGATCGTCCATCTTGCCGCTGATTGCGACATAGTCGGCCATGGCCAGATGCTGCACCAATTCGCACAGGCCCACGCCGCCGGCATGCGGGAAGACCCGGACGCCATACTTGGCAGCCATGAGCAGGATCGCCAGGTTCTCGTTCACGCCACCGACGCGGGCGGCATCGATCTGCACGAGATCGACCGCTTGCGCCTGGAAAAGCTGTTTGAAGACGACCCGATTTTGTGTGTGTTCGCCCGTCGAGATGGGCACCGGATGGACTGCCTTGCGGATCGTGGCATGGCCCAGCACGTCGTCCGGGCTGGTAGGCTCCTCGACCCAGGCGAGGTCGAAGGGCCGTAGCCGCTCGAGCCAGGGAATGGCAACACCAACGTCCCAGCGCTGGTTGGCATCCACCGCCAGCCCGACGTGCGGGCCGATCACTTGGCGGGCGATCCGGCAGCGGCGCACGTCGTCCTCGATGCTCAGACCAACCTTGAGCTTGATGGTCCCGAATCCGGCGCTGACCGCCTCCTTCGCCAGTCGGGCAAGTTTCTCGTCGGAGTAGCCCAGCCATCCGGGCGACGTGGTGTAGGCCGAGTATCCCTTCTGCCGCAGGACCCCGATTCTGTCCCGCTTCATGCCCGCTGACTGCTGCAGCAGCTCGAGGCCTTCGCCCGGGGCGATTGCATCGCTGATATAGCGGAAGTCGATCATGCTCGCAATTTCCGCAGGCGACATGTCGGCGATGAACTGCCACACCGGCTTCCTGGCGCGACGAGCCGCCATATCCCAGGCGGCATTGACGACCGCCCCGATGGCCATGTGCATGACGCCCTTTTCGGGGCCCAGCCAGCGCAGCTGGGAGTCATCGGTGAGTGAACGCGCAAAGGCCCCCAGCTCGGAGCAAACCGCGGAGACGTCCCGGCCGACGACGAGGTGCCTGAGCGCCCTGATGGCCTCCACCTGCACATCGTTCCCGCGGCCGATGGTGAACACAAATCCGCGTCCCTGCTGCTCCGTGGAATCGTTGGTCCGCAGCACCACATAGCTGGCCGAGTAGTCCGGGTCCGGATTCATGGCATCCGAGCCATCGAGCTCGAGTGACGTGGGAAACCGGATGTCGTGTGTGTCTAGTTCAGTGATGACTGGCACCGTGCAATACCCCTTAGAATGTCAATCCTGCCAACCGGCCAGCCGATACAGCCTGGCCGCATTGGTTCCGAAGACCTGCTCCTCGCAGCCCGGCGCGTGCTTGTTCACGAGGCCACGCGCCATGCGTAGCCACTCCCCGAACTGTCCCCGAAGGGTCAGCATTGGCCAATCGCTCCCCCAGCAGAGTCGTTGTGGGCCGAATGTCCGGACCAGGAACCCGATCACCTCATCGAGTTCCTGTAGCGATGGCTTGCGCTGCCCTTCCGTGAGCAGGCCGGAGAGCTTGCAGTGCGCAGTGCTCTGCTGCGCGACCCTTTCCATGTCTCGCGACCAGAAATCCAGTTCGGCCCCTGCTGCATCGGGTTTCGCGGCGTGGTCGATTACGGCCCTCAGTTCAGGATGGCGTGCCAACCTCTCGGAGAACACGGGCAGGTGTCGCGGCGTGACCAGCGCGTCGAAGGCAAGATCCTGCGAGATCATTGACTGGAACGCCTGGTCCAATTGCGGTCGTGCCAGCCACTCCGGATCTGCGATGTCCTGGACCATCGGACGCAGCCCCTTGAGGATGCCGTCGCCGTCGCGGACCAGCGCCTCGATGCGCTCGGCGACGTCGGATGCGCCGAAGTCCACCCAGCCGACCACGCCTGCGATGAACGGATGCCGCTTCGCCAACCCGAACAGGTAGCGCGTCTCTGCCTCTGTTGGAGCCGCCTGCACGACGACCACGCGATCCACTCCGGACTCGGAAAGCTCACCGGCAATCTGCTCGGGCTGGAAGTCCCGATAGAGCTGACCGGATTGGGGCCCGAGCCACGAATAGTCGCCTCGGGCCAGACGCCAGAAGTGCAGATGGGAATCGATGCGGCTCACGGCGTGAGTGCCGCCGGGTGTATGAGGCCCGCGACCCGCAAGGCCGCCCACAGAGCGGGGGGGATGCCGGTCAGGATGCGCTCGACGGCCATCCGCACCTCGTCGGTCGTTCGCATCCCGATGATGACGAACTTGACGGCCGGGTGGGCCAGAGGGAACTGCAGGGCCGCGGCCCCGACGTCAACACCGTGGGCGGCGCACGCATCGTAGATGCGCTGGGCCCGTGCCAGGACGGAGGCCTCTGCCGCGCGATAATTGTAGGTGGCACCGGGTCGGTCCGCGGCCGCGAGCAGCCCGGAGTTGTACGGGCCTCCAATGATCACATCCACGCCGTGCCGACCGGCCTCGGCCAGCAGGTCCAGCGCCGCTGCATTTTCGAGCAGCGTGTAGCGGCCGGCGAGCAGGATGACGTCCAGGTCCGCGCGTGCAATGAGTTCAAGGCAGACCTCGATCTCGTTGACGCCTATGCCGATCGCCCGGCAGGCACCCGTTCTGCGGAGCTCACACAGGGTCGGGAGCGCTTCATCCAGCACCTGCCTGAGCACCACGTCGTGCCGCTCGCCGTGCGTCTCTCGCCCGACGTCATGGACCAGCAAAGTGTCCACCGCCTGGCCCCGGAGTCGCCGGAGACTGGAATCAAACGACCGGAGCACGCCGTCACGACTGTAATCGAAACGTGCGCACCGGCCCGGTACGGCAAATCCGTCGTCGGCCTGCTGCTCACTTCCGGCTTCGCTGATGTGCCGGCCAACTTTGGTCGAAATCCGCACTTCTCCGTCCGCTGACCCCGCTAGCGCCTTCCCCAGCCGTTCCTCGCTGAGCCCGTAACCGTAGAACGGAGCCGTATCGAAGTAGCGAATCCCCTGTTCGTAGGCGAAGCGCACAGCCGCCTCGGCGACATCATCATCCACTTCGGTATACAGGTTGCCGATGGCTGCGCCACCGAAGCCGATGCCGCCCAGCTCTGGCCGCAAGTGGCGCGGGAGAGTGGGCGAGCTGCCGCCTGGCAGCGTGGATCGGGCCTCGTGTATCACTGCAACTCCACGTGGAGTATCTGGGGGCGCTGATCGCGCTGGATCTGGAGGTCCAGTGAGCCGCGCCACTTGCGCGAGCGATAGGCCGCAAGAAAATCTGCGGCCGATACCACCGGCTTGAGGGCGTGGTCATATTCGTCCAGGCAGGCAAGAATTACATCGCCACTTCGGAGCCCGGCCCGCTCCCAGATCGAACCCGGGTCGGCTCTCGTAACCAGCGCGCCCGACTGTTCCGCGAGACCGGCCGCCGACTGCTCGCCGAGGCTCTCCACCGACTTGAGCGTGAGGCCGTCGACCGAGACCCTCACCGATGCCCCTTGCTCCTGGACAATAAGCTCGATCGGCAGCACCGGAGCGCGGGCGCGCGCCCTGAGCGCCGGTCGCGTGATTCCAAAGTCATCGGTGCGGAAGTTCCGGAATCCCAACGCGAGGGCCGGGCTGCCGCGCCTGACCTGGTAGTTGCCGTGCCGCGAATCGATGAACCGGGGATCGCCGTACGCCGAGTGCGCATCCGTGCTGATGGCGTGCGCCGCCGCCAGCATCGAACGCGTCGCGAACAGGTTGCGATCAATCACGCCATCCCAGTGGGACATGAGGATCGGCGTGTGGGCCGCCATCACGATGTTGTGCTCAAAGCGATCAGCGCTGCCCTTGAACCAGACGTGCGGATGAAATCCGTTGTTGAGAATAATGTTGTTGCTGACTTCCCGGCCGAAGCCTTCGCGGAGCTTGAGCCCACCGGCGAGACAGACGTTGTCGTAGATCCGGTAGTTGCTCGCGCCATCGTCCAGGTCGATGTCCCAGCCGTGGTCGGACCGGAAACGGTTGTGGCGAATCACGACCGGAGTCACCGCATCGAGCTTCCAGGCGCCCGGATCGCGCTCGACCTGTGCATCCATCTCCGCCCTGTCCGGCGACCAGTACCGATCCCGTCCCCAGGCGTTGATCGCGCCGTGGTCACCGGTCTCGAGCACCGTATCGAACACATCGTTGTACTCGATGAGGTGCCCGCCCCAGGTGCCGTCGCCAACGTTGATGCCAGCACGCGGCACATCGTAAATCGTGTTGTGCCTCACGATTATGTTCATGGCCATCGCGATCTGCACGCCCGCGACCTGCTTCTCGACGGTGCCGATGTCGTGGATAAGGTTGCCATCGGCCTGACAGTCTGCCGGGTAAGCCGAAGATGCCGGGCCTGCAGCGCGATCGACCGACGCATAGGCCGCCGGGGCGTCGTAGTTGAAACGCGGTGAGCGGACGGCTTCCGGCCTGCCGACGAACGCGATGGCGCTGGCCCCGATGTCGCGAAATTCATTGTTGAGGACGCGCACCCGCCGGTTGAACCCGCTGACCACGACGGCGTTGCCCCCGAGGTCGAAGAACTCCCCTGCCTCGATGGTCAGGTCGGTCGCGCCCTCGACCAGCACGGCGGCCTTGCGGGCGAACATCCAGTCGCTCCTGAGCAGCGGCTCGCGGGTGTCCAGGAAGGTCTCGGCAGTCTGGCTGTATGCGAGGCCGCGGATGACGAGGTCGTGCACGGGCACCCGCTCGCTCCCGCGCACTTCGATCAGGGTCTCGAGGCGGCTGACCTCGTAGGTGGCCGACCGCGCGTGCTCGCTGTCGGGATAGTAGAAGAGCGCCTGGGCCCGCGCGTCGTAGTACCACTCGCGCCGTGCGTCGAGTTCCTCGTGGATGTTCTCCACAAACCTGAAGCGCTCGTGCGGCAAGGAGGGGCGGTTGTTCCCGGTCTCCGGTCCGAACAGCAAGGCCCCGTTTGCATCCTTGCCGAGTATCGGCACATGGACATCGCCCCAACGGCCGACATGCAGCGCGTGGACCACTCCCCCTGTCGGATCCTTCCACCGGGCAATTCTTTCGGGCGCGATCGCATCGGCGGCATAGCCACCCAGGGGCTTGATCGTCGCATCAAAGTTCGGATAGCGCGCGCGCACCTGCCGGCGGCCGTCGACGTACAAGCGATCGAAGCCGGGACCCGGAACCGGTGCACGCAGGATGTCGGCGCCCTCGCGGCTCCATGCCGGCTGCACGGCGCGTGCGCCACTGAGCCGCGGCTGTTCACCTGGCGCAGCGAGGATCATTGTCGGCGCCCCCGGTGTACCGGACAGATTGGGGGTGATCAGCAATGGCGAGGCCAGCCGGTATTCGCCGCCATGCAACCTTATCGTCACGGCTTCGGTGGGATGCAGTTGCTTCAGTCTTGCTGTGGCAAGGAGCGCTTCGTGCAACGCGGCAGCCCGTGCTTCGGGCGTGGCGCCTCTGACTTCCAGGAGCCTCGGGTGCGCGAGCGCCTGCCCGCCGTGCGCTGCGGCCGCGATCAGGATAAGGGCTCCGGCCAGCCAGCGGGCTGCGGAGCCAGAACGAGCGGCGCCACAGTTCCGGATGCTCCGCCACTGCAGGCGGTCGGGTTCCCAGTCAACTGCCTCCGAGCTCATGTGCTCACCGCCCCCTCTGCCGTTTCATTCACTCGGGGCGCAGCTGTGGGGCCGCCACCGGTCATCGGCGTCGCCAAGCCCAGGCACCAAGTTGAATTACTAATGAAATCTTAAAACTCTAATAAAATACCTTTACGGTTGCACCCCTGTCAAGCGAATCAACCCTTGTAGGGGTCAACGCGCCGGGGCCATGCGATCGGAGGAGTGTGGCGAGCGGGATTGCTCCATCTTCTGCCTCAAAAATCGGGAAATGGTGTTGCTCCGAGGCGGCCCACCGTTGGGCGGGCAGCAATCGCAAGAGGGTCGCTTCGGCGTGCCTGTGCGGTGCTCTCATCCTTGACGCGTCGTCATCCAAGTAGTTTTATACCAGCAGTATCCATTTATTAGCGCAGCGTCCTAGTTTCTCAGGAGGAGGATCAATGGCATCGTTCGATTCAAGTGCCGCGGCACAGACTACGGCGGGAAGGGTCGATGGCCGCAAGTACCTGCTGGTCTTCGGGCTGGTCATCAGCCTGTTCTTTCTCTGGGGCGTTGCCAACAACCTCAACGACATCCTGATTCGCCAGTTCAAGAAGGCATTCGAGCTGTCCGATTTTCAGTCTGGACTGGTGCAGTCGGCGTTTTACCTCGGCTACTTCGTCTTTGCCATTCCGGCCGCGCTCTTCATGAGGCGATTCGGCTACAAGGGAGGTATCGTGCTCGGGCTGTCCCTCTATGCAGCCGGCGCGTTCCTCTTCTACCCGGCGGCGGGGGCGCGCAGTTACACCTTCTTCCTCCTGGCACTGTTCGTCATTGCCAGCGGGCTGTCCTTCCTCGAGACCTCGGCCAACCCGTTTGTCACTGTCCTGGGG
>DATFUG010000275.1:0-14685 GCA_035261025.1 Steroidobacteraceae bacterium
ACCCCGGTAGCGTATGAAATCCTCATAGGAAATCACCTCGGCACGGATAAACCCGTGCTCGAAGTCCGTGTGAATGACGCCGGCCGCCTGGGGCGCGGTGCTGCCGCGGCGCACCGTCCAGGCGCGCACTTCCTTCGGTCCTGCGGTGAAATAGGTCTGCAGCCCGAGCAGCTCATAGCCGGCCCGTATGACGCGATTCAGCCCCGGCTCAGAAAGTCCCAGGTCTTTGAGGAATTCGGCCCGTTCGGCTTCCTCGAGCTGGGAAATCTCCGCCTCGATGGCCGCACAGACCGGCACGACGGTCGCGCCCTCGCCGCGCGCCCGCACGCGCAGTGAGGCGAGGTAGGCATTATCCTGGGTGAGAGCAGCCTCATCGACGTTAGCCACGTACATCACCGGCTTGCCGGTCAGCAGCTGCAGTTCCTGCAGCTCGCGTCGCTCTTCGATCGTAAAGGTCACGAGCCGCGCCGGCGTGCCGGCATCGAGGGCGTCGCGAACGCGGATATAGATCTCGTGGCGGCGCGCGGCCTCCTTTTCACCGCTCTTGAGCGCCTTGGCGGCACGGTCCACGGCCTTCTCAGCGACCGCCAGGTCAGCGAGCGCGAGCTCCGTATTGATGACCTCGATGTCGTCAAGCGGGTCAATCCGGCCGGCGACATGCACGATATCCTCGTGGTCGAAGCAGCGCACCACGTGGGCGATGGCATCGGTCTCGCGAATATGGGCGAGGAATTTGTTTCCCAGTCCTTCGCCCTGCGAGGCGCCGGCCACCAGCCCGGCTATATCGACGAACTCCACCGCCGCAGGCACGATTTTCTCCGGATGCGCGATCCCGGCCAGCAGGGCCAGCCGCGAGTCGGGGACCGCGACGATGCCCACGTTCGGATCAATGGTGCAGAACGGATAGTTCTCCGCGGCGATCTGCGCGCGCGTCAATGCATTGAACAGGGTGGATTTGCCGACGTTCGGCAAGCCGACGATACCGCACTTGAGGCTCATTCATCCCCCTGCGGATCGCCGGACGAATCCGCGTCGCCGCGGGTGTGCAGGCGGTTCATGGCCTTCTGCGCCCCATCGCGCAGCAGCTCCGGGAGCGCGGCCCAGGCGCGCGCGAGGGCGGCGTCGATCAGCTTCTGTTCCTCCGCTGTCGCACGATCGAGCACCGCATCGATCACCTGGTCTTTGGATCCCGGATGACCCACGCCGATGCGCAGGCGCCAGAAATCCGGGCCCA
Organism: Steroidobacteraceae bacterium; assembly: GCA_035261025.1. GTDB lineage: Bacteria > Pseudomonadota > Gammaproteobacteria > Steroidobacterales > Steroidobacteraceae > FEN-1191. Next base: position 1,235 of record DATFUG010000275.1, read on the forward strand.
GGTGGGCGATCACATCGCGTACCCCGTTGTGCCCCCCATGGCCGCCACCCTGCTTGATGCGCGCCACTCCGGGCAGCAGGTCAATTTCATCGTGCGCCACGAGAATCTGCCCCGGCTCGAGGCGCTGGAATGCGGCCAGCGACTGGACGGCGGCGCCACTGCGGTTCATGAACGTGGTCGGCTTCATCAGCCACAGCTCGCAATCGGCGATACGCACCCGTGCTACTTCCGCCTGGTGGCGCGACTCGCGACGCCACGCGGCGCCGTCCGTCCGTGCCAGCTCGTCCACAAACCAGAAGCCGGCGTTGTGGCGCGTGCGCGCGTACTCGGCACCCGGATTGCCAAGCCCCACGATGAGCCTGAGTTGTGGGTCAGTCATAGCGTGATTTCAATCTTGCACCACCGCGGACAACAGGGAACAGGCCGGTACACGGCGGCGCGCTGGCGCGCGTCCCTGCTCCCTGTCGGCTCCGTGCGCGACGCAGCGTTGCGCACGGAGCCTCCATGGACGGATTCACGGCATTCCCGACGGCGGAGGGGCCACGCGCGGCCGCGTGCTGGCCCTGCGCCAGCCACGCGGTGCCGTACACCTACTTCTTGCCCGCTTCCTTCTTCGGCGCCTCTTTCTTGCCCTCGTCCTTTTTCACTTCGGCGCCGGCGGCGGGAGCCGCAGCTCCCGGCACCGCACCCGCCACCGCACCCTCGACCGGCGCGGCCGCCGCAGCCGCTGCAGCCTCCACGGCCTCCGGCTCCGGCTCGGCGACACGCGGCGCGTGGATCGAGACCACCGGCGGATTGGCGCCGTGGGCCAGCGCCGTGATGGTCACTCCCTCAGGCACCTTGATCTCGCTCGCATACAGGGTGTCATTGAGGTTCATCCCTGACAGATCAAGTTCGATGTATTCGGGCAGGTCCTTCGGCAGGCAGATTACTTCGACGTCGGCCATGTGGTGGGAGACCACGCCGCCCTGGGACTTGACACCGGGCGCCGCGGCCTCGCCCTTGAAATGGATCGGCAGGTGCAGACGGATCTTCTCGTTCTCCAGCACGCGCTGCAGATCGACGTGCACGACGGCATTGCGCGCCGGGTGCATCTGCACGTCCTTGACGATGACGGGCTGCTGCTGGGCCCCGACCCTGACGTTGATGATCGAGGAGTAGAACTTCTCGTCGCTGACCAGCGCCAGCAGTTTGTGATGCTCGAGCGCGAGCCGCGTGGGCTCGGCATGAGCGCCGTAGAGAATAGCGGGAACCATGCCGGAATGACGCAGGCGGCGGCTCGCACCCTTGCCCTGCTCATTACGCGGTTCCGCGCTGAGTTCGAAAGCAATACGCATTTAAATGCTCCTTGATGTTTAAACCACGGGCCGGCACCGCGACCAGTGCCCGCCCACCCAAAAAATCCTGCCGCTAGTCGATGTACAGCGAACTGACCGATTCTTCGTCGCGGATGCGGCGAATGGTCTCGGCCAGGAGCGCCGCGACCGACAGCTGGCGGATCCGCGCGCACTGGCGCGCCGCCTCGCTGAGCGGTATCGTATCGGTCACCACCAGCTCGTCGAGTGAGGAGCCGGCGATGCGCTCCACCGCGTTGCCTGACAGCACGGCGTGCGTGATGTAGGCAACGACACGCTCGGCGCCTTCTTCCTTCAGGGCCTGCGCCGCGAGGCACAGCGTTCCGGCGGTGTCGACCATATCGTCGATCAGCACGCAACTGCGGCCACTTACTTCGCCGATGATGTTCATCACCTTCGACTCATTCGGGCGCGGGCGGCGCTTGTCGATGATCGCCAGCTCTGCGTCGTCGAGCCGCTTGGCGAAGGCACGCGCGCGCACGACGCCGCCGACGTCGGGCGAGACCACGACCACCTTCGGATAGGCCTTGCGCCACACGTCTCCGAGCAGCACCGGTGAGCCGAAAACGTTGTCGACCGGGATGCCGAAGAATCCCTGGATCTGCTCGGCATGCAGGTCGAGCGTCAGCACGCGCTGCACGCCCGCGCCGCAGATCATGTCTGCGACCAGCTTGGCGGTGATCGCCGCGCGCGTCGCACGCGGTCGCCGATCCTGGCGCGAGTAGCCGAAATAAGGCACCACCGCCGTGATGCTGCCGGCCGAGGCGCGCCGGCAGGCGTCCGCCATCACCAGCAGTTCCATCAGGTTCTCGTTCACCGGCGGGCAGGTCGATTGCAGCAGGAACACATCGCGTCCACGCACGTTTTCCATCAGCTCGACGTTCACCTCGCCATCGCTGAAACGGCCCACGGAGGCGCGCCCGATGGGCAACATCAGGTGCCGGGCAATGTCATGGGCCAGCCCCGGATTGGCATTGCCCGCTAACAGCGTGATCGACTGCGAATCCACTCTTGCTTCATCCCTCGTTACATCCTGGCTGGGGTGGAAGGATTCGAACCTCCGAATGGCGGGATCAAAACCCGCTGCCTTACCACTTGGCGACACCCCAAGAAATTGGGCCGTGGTCGGCACCCGCTGAACTCACGCGCCCTCCTCGAGCGCCGCCGCCAGCGGCGAGCGATTCACTCCGCGCGCGACAAAGCTCGTCCATTCTTCCGGCACCCGCGCGGCGACGCGCTCGGCGTCCGCGGCGCGTCCAAACGCTGCATACACACATGAGCCCGTGCCACTGAGGCGCGCCGGCCCGCCGGCGCGCGCCGCCAACCAGTCGAGCGCCGCCGCCACCGCCGGGTACCTCCGGCAGACCACGGTCTCGCAATCGTTGCGCGTCTCGGCCGCGGAAACGGCGCGTATTGTGATGAGGGGGGAATTTCGTGTCAATTCAGGGGCCTGGAATATGTCGGCGGTCGGCACCGCGACGCCGGGATACACGATCAGATACCAGGCTTCCGGGACCTCCAGAGGCGTCAGCTGCTCACCCCGCCCTTGCGCCCAAGCCGATGAACCGCGTACGAAAACTGGCACATCCGCCCCCAGGGTCAGCCCCAGGCCGGCCAACGCCTCCACGCTCCAGCCCGTGCCCCACAGCCGGTTCAGCACCCGCAGCACGGTGGCCGCATCGGAGCTGCCGCCGCCGAGGCCCCCGCCCGGTGGGATGCGCTTGCGCACCCGGATGCGCGCGCCGCGCTGCACACCGCTGGCCGCCTGCAGTGCCGAGGCCGCCCGTACCACCAGATCCTGCTCCGCTGGAATGGCGGCGAGCCCTGTGATCCGCTCGATGCCCGGTTCCTCGGTCACCTCGATCGCGATGTCATCGCCCCAATCCACGAGCTGAAAGAGGGTCTGCAGGTCGTGGTAACCGTCCGCGCGACGCCCCGTGATGTGCAGGAACAGATTGAGTTTCGCCGGCGCCGGCCACCATCGGAGCGGATCAGCTGCCAGGGCCACCACGCCGCTCAACCGAGGCGCCACTGCGAGATGTGCAGTTTTATCCGCAGCGGTCCCCGCCGCAGCGAGAGCTGGCGGGGCAACCATTGGCCACCGCTCCGTTGGTACTCGCCATACTCCACCTGCCAATCGCCCTGTTGCAGCTGTGTCAGCCGCGCCGTGGAATCGAGCGACTCCACCGCCGTCGCCGACGGATCCGGCACGCCCAGCAGCCAGTAGCGCAGGCTCGTCAGGGGGGGTTCGAAACCCAGGACCTTCAGCAATTGGGCCTGCGCCTCCCCGCCTTCGGAACGGGTGCCGTCAGCGGCAATCACCTGCAGTCCGGCGCTGTCGAAATGCACGCGCGCCCCGCCCACGCCCAGCGGCGCACGCAACAGCAACTCGCTGGCCACACCGTCCTGCTGCCATCGGAGCGTCGCGCTGAATCCCTCGCTGGCCGTGGCCACGGCCAGCTGGCCATTGAACCCGTAGTGCTCCACGGCCTGGAGGGCCGAGCGGCGCTCGGGCCAGGACAGCGCGGGCAGCGGAGCGAGCGAGTGGCAGGCCGCGAATCCCAGCAGCATCAGCAGGAGCGCTAGTGCCCGCAGGTCGATCGTCACGGGCCCCGATCGCTCGCACGTCTGACCGCTGCGGGACACCATGCTTCAGATGGTCGTGAGGGGTGCCGGCTCCAACGCCGGAGGAGGCTTGGGCGCAGCCAGCGCCGGCGCGTACCGATGCACGGTTTCAGCAAGCCGCGGGTTTTCCGGATCAGCGGCGAGTGCGCGCTGCCACGCCGCCCTGGCTTCGCTCTTTCTGCCCGCCGCCCACAGCACTTCGCCCCAGTGTGAGCCGATGTCGCCGTCGTGCAGCAGGCGGAAGGCACGCTCCAGCACGGGCAGGGCCGCGTCCCCGTGCCCGCGGCGGTACAGCACCCAGCCCAGGCTATCGAGCACGGCCGGATTGTCGGGCTGCCCGGCAAGTGCCGCGCGTATCAGCTGTTCGGCGCGCGGCAGTTCGCGCCGATGGTCGGCCAAGGTGTAGCCCAGCGCGTTGCTGACGTTGTCGTCGAGGGGCCGTTCCCGATGCAGGGCCTCGAGCGCGGTGATGGCGGTGCCGACCCTGCCCGCCCGCTCGAGCAGTACCGCCCGCTGATAGCTGATGTCGGGATTGCCGGGCGCACGGCGCAGCGCGCCTTCCACCCGGCTCAGCGCTTCATCGGCGGCGCCCGCGACCGACAGCAGCTCGGCGCTCGCCAGATCAGCGCGGATGCGTTCATCCGGCTCCGCGTCACGGGGCGCGCTCAGGACACGCACCGCCGCGTCGCGGTCTCCCTGTCGATACAGAATGCTGGCCGTGCGACGGCGCCCCTCCCCTTCGAACGCCGTGCCCATCAACAGCGCGTAATCGCGCGTCGCCGTATCGTCGTCACCGCGACGTTCGGCGATCAGGCCCAGGTAGTACATCGCCATGGGCGCAGAAGCCGGATCATGCAGCAATCCGTTGCAGCGTCGCTCCGCAACCGCGTAATCACTGCGCTCGATGGCAAGCTCGGCCAGCAAGCGCGCCGCCGCGCCGCCGGCTTCCTTGTCGGTGAGCAGGCCTTGCAGCTCGGTCTGCGCCGCATCGTCCTGACCGAGCACCATGAGCGTCTGCGCCGGAGTCAGCCGGCCACCCTTGCCCGTCGCGGCCAGGCGGGCCGCAGCGGTGGCGGCCTTCGCGTCGCCCAGCACAGCCTGGGCACGCGCCGTGATCTGCGCGACCTCCGTTTCGCCCGCTCCCGCGGCGCGCGCGCGCTGGGCAAGGCGCAGCGCCAGCCTGGCATCCCAGGCCTCGAGCGCGAGGGTCGCGGTCGCCAGTTGCGTCGCGGCGGCCGCCAGCTGTGGTGCTTCCAGGTCACGCAGCATCGCCAGGGTCGGCTCGCTTCCGGCGCTCTGCGACAGGGACTGGATGGTCTCGGGAATCCTTTGCGCGTCGGCGGCGAGCCAGAGTCCAAAATGCCGCCGCGCCTCACCGATCTGCTGGGCGCCCAGGTCGGCGCGCACGAGCACCAGGGTAGCGTCGGCGTCGCCGGGCGCGAGCTGCAGCCAGCGGCTCGCCAGGGTACGCGCCAGAGGATACTGGCCACAGGCCAGCGCGACGACCGCAGCGTGCGAGGCGAGCTGCGGCTCGGCCAGTTCCTGCACCGCCTGTTGATAGCGCGTGGTCGCAATCCCGCAATCACCGCGCTGCAGCGCGGCTTCCGCGCTGACGATCGCAGCATTGCCGTCGGTCGTGCCGGCGGCCGACCCGGGGCCCGCGGCCGCAGCGCGGCCCGCGGACGGTGCAAGCAGCGCTGTCAGGCAGGCGATCACGGCCGCCAGCGGCGGCGCTACGGGTGAGGGGCGGTGGCAAAGCAGCATGATCATGCGACTATAGCAGTACGATGAAAGATTCGATCCGCCGGAAGCTGGAAAAATCCGCCGAACGCTACGAAGAAATCGGACATATGCTGTCCGACCCCCAGGTGCTCGCACGCCCCGAGCAGTTTCGCGAGCTGTCGGTTGAATATGCCCGGCTCCAGCCGACGGCTGCGGCACTGCAGGAATACCAGGGCCTGGAGGCCGAACTGCGCTCCGCCGAGGAACTGCGCCGGGACGGCGATGCCGGCATGCGTGCGCTCGGCGAAGAGGAGGCACAGCAGCTGCGCGGCGCGCTGGCGGCCCGCGGCGAAGCCCTCCAGTGCCTGTTGCTGCCGCAGGATCCGCACGACGAAGGCAACATATTCCTTGAGATCCGTGCCGGCACGGGCGGTGATGAAGCGGCCATATTCGCCGGCGACCTGTTGCGCATGTACACCCGCTACGCGCAGCTGCGCGGCTGGCAGGTGGAGCTGCTGAGCGAGAGTTCCGGCGAGCACGGCGGCTACCGCGAAGTGATCTGCCGCGTCGTGGGCCGGGGCGCCTACTCGCGCCTGAAGTTCGAGTCCGGCACGCATCGCGTGCAGCGCGTGCCCGCCACCGAATCCCAGGGTCGCATCCACACCTCGGCCTGCACCGTGGCGATACTCCCGGAGCTCGCCGCGATCGATCGCATCGAGATCAACCCGGCGGACCTGCGCATCGACACCTATCGCTCCTCGGGTGCCGGTGGCCAGCATGTGAACAAGACCGAATCGGCCATCCGCATCACGCACCTGCCCACCGGAGTCGTGGTCGAGTGCCAGGACGAGCGCTCGCAGCACAAGAATCGGGCGCGCGCGATGGCGCTGCTGCAGGCGCGGCTGCTCGCGGCGGAGCAGGAGAAGCGGGCGAGCGCGCAGGCGCGCACACGCAAGCTCCAGGTGGGGAGCGGGGACCGCTCCGAGCGCATCCGCACCTACAATTTCCCGCAGGGCCGGATGACCGATCATCGCATCGACCTGACGCTCTACAAGCTCGCGGCCATCATGAACGGCGAACTCGACGAACTGCTCGAAGCGCTGCAGCGCGAATATCAGGCCGAGGAACTGGCGGCGGAATAAACCTGCAGCCATAGTGCGCTGAAATACACCAGCGCCACCGCCTGGATGCCCAGTTCGCAGGCCACACTGAATGCGCTGATGGCAGAGGGCTTCACGCTCGCTGCGCTGAGTACGATCTGCAGTATTCCGAACGCAGCGATCGCCGCCAGCCAGCATACCAGGTAGATCAGCAGCGCGACGACGGCCGCGGCCAGCGCCTTGCGCCATATGGGCTGCACCAGCCGTACGCAGCGCACCACCGCCTGCACGGGATTGAGCGTCTCAAAGAGCACCACGGGCCGCAGCAACTGGAAACACACCAGCAGGAAAACGCCGGGCAGGACCAGGGCAAACAGCCCGGCCAACACCGCAACCCAGGCGAGCACGCTGCTCAGGAACAGCACCGGCCAGCGCGCCAGGGCCACGGACAATTCCACGCGCAGCTGCGGCGCGTGGCCGAGCAGGAGCGCGCGCTGGCGCACCATCAGCGCAGCGGCAAACAGCTGGTACAGGGCAATGCCCGCCACGGCCAGCACCCATAATTTCGGATCCCGCTGCGCCTGCAGCGGATCAATCGGCTTGCCTGTCGTCAGCCAATACATATTGGGGAGCGCCACGAACAGGATGCCGAACAGGGCAAACGGCAGGCACTTGGCCAGAGTGGCGTGAAAGACGCGCGTCGCCGCGTCCATCAGATCGCTGACGGAGGCGGATCCAGACGGCAGCCGGGGCTCAACCATGCGAAACTCCCTGATGCGGCGGAGCAATCAGGCGCGCAATTTAGCATCACCAGCATGAACGCGGAGCAAGCAGCTCATACGGTCGCCACAGTCCTGGCCAGGGCGACGAGCCGGCTTCAGCCTTCGGCCAGCGCGGCCCTCGACGCCCAGCTGTTGCTCGCACTTTCGATGGCGCGCTCGCGCAGCGGGTTGCTCGCCCAGGGCGAGATGCCTGTAGGGGCGGCCGCATTGGCCGATTTCGAGCAGCGCCTGGAGCGGCGGGCGCAGGGTGAACCCATCGCCTATCTCATTGGCAAGCGCGAATTCTGGTCGCTCGATCTGCAGGTCACACCGGCGGTACTGGTGCCGCGCCCGGAGACGGAGCTGGTGGTCGAACGCTCACTCGCTGTGCTGGGCGAATCCGCCGCCGATATCGCGGATCTGGGAACCGGGTCAGGGGCCATCGCCCTGGCATTGGCGCACGAGCGGCCACGCTGGCGAATTACGGCGACGGATCGTTCGGCGGCGGCACTGGCGGTTGCCGCCGCCAACGCGCGCGCGCTGGCCGTCAGCAACGTCGAGTTCCTCAACGGCGACTGGTTCGAGCCGCTGGGCGCGCGGCACTTTCAGCTGCTGGCGTGCAACCCGCCCTACCTGGCCGCCGATGATCCGGCACTGGACGGTGCCGCCCTGCGGTACGAGCCCCACAGCGCGCTGGTGGCCGGAAGAGGCGGCCTGGCGGATCTGTCTGCCGTCGTGGCCGGCGCCCCCGCGCACTTGCATCCGGGCGGCCATCTGGTGCTTGAGCACGGTGCTGGGCAGGCCGCAGCGGTTGCGGAGTTGCTTGTGGCGCGGGGCTTCACTCACGTACGCTGCCACCATGACCTGGCAGGACTGCCGCGGGTTACCGAGGCGCAATGGCCGGCCGCGGCCTCCACTCTGATTGAAGAGCCATCACCATGATACGTTTTGAAACGACCCACGGCGGCTTCACCGTCGAACTGTTCGACAAGGACGCGCCGCTGACCGTCGCGAATTTCCGCCAATACGTCGAGGAGGGCTTTTTCGACGGCACCATCTTTCACCGCATTGTGCCCGGCTTCGTGATCCAGGGCGGCGGCCTGACGGCTGATTTTTCGCAGAAGGCCACGCGCCCACCGGTCCGGAACGAAGCCGGCAATGGCCTGTTGAATGAGCGCGGCACGCTGTCCATGGCGCGCACCGATTCCCCGCACAGCGCCACCTCGCAGTTCTTCGTGAATCTCAAGGACAACGATTTCCTCGACCACCGCCCCGGCCATCATGGCTACGCGGTCTTCGGCCGTGTCGTCGAGGGCCTGGAGATCGTCGACAAGATCGCCGCCGTACCCACGGGCCGCCGCAAGGGGTACACGGATGCGCCGATGGAGGATGTCGTCATCAACAGCGCCCGCCGCGTGAAGGCAACGGCCTAGGGCCTGCCGACGCTCATGCGATTGCTGCGCCGCCTCGCGCGTGGCCTGCTGTACTCGGTGCTGGTCGCGACAACTCTGCTGCTGCTGACCGTGCTGGCGTTGCGCTGGGTCGATCCACCCACCAGCGCCTTCATGATTGAAGCGTCCCTGACGGCGCTGCGCGCGGGCGAGCACGACTACGCCACACATTACCAGTGGGTCGATCTGGAGCAGATCTCCCCGCAGGCCGCGCTTGCGGTCATCGCCTCGGAAGACCAGCAGTTTCCGTTTCATGGCGGTTTCGACTTCAAGTCGATTCGCGAGGCCGTGCGTCACAATGCCACCAGCCGCCACGTGCGCGGCGCCAGCACGATCTCGCAACAGGTGGCCAAGAATCTGTTCCTGTGGCCGGGCGGCGGGTTTTTTCGCAAGGGCCTGGAGGCCGGCTTGACCCTGCTCATCGAGTGGTGCTGGCCGAAGGAGCGCATACTCGAGGTGTACCTGAATATTGTCGAATTCGGCCGCGGCACCTACGGCGTGCAGGCCGCGGCGCAACGCTATTTTCACGAGAATGCCCGACGCCTGGATCGTGCCGACAGTGCACTGCTCGCCGCCGTGCTTCCCAACCCGCGGCGCCTGCGCGTCGAGGCGCCCTCGGCCTATGTGTGGGCGCGTAGCGAGTGGATCGCGGAGCAGATGGCGGAGCTCGGCGGCACCGCTTACCTCAATCTGGTCGAAGAAGATCTCGCCCGTCACCGCTGATCCCGCCTTAGAATGCCTGGCCGTGGGATACATACAGTGAAAGGCCGACTTCTTGTCGCACTGAGCTGTGCGCTCTGCCTGTTGATCGCGACCGGCACGCAGGCAGCCGCCGGTGCGCTCGAGGCGCTCAGCTCAAGGGACGCCGCCGCGGGCCTTAAGTCGGCACTGGCGCAAAGCGCAGCCAAGGCGGTGCAGCAGCTGGGCGCGAGCGGTGGGTTCCTGCAGGACGCGCGCGTGACGATCCCCCTGCCTGCCGCCTTTCGCAAGGTGGACTCCGCTTTACGCATGCTGGGCCTCGGCGGAGATGCCGACGCGCTCAAGGCAGACCTGAATCACGCGGCTGAAGAAGCGGTCAGCGGCGCGCTGCCCGTGTTGAAGAAATCACTGCGAAACATGACCCTCGCCGATGCCAAGAGCATCGTGGCCGGCGGCGAAAACTCGGCGACGAACTACTTTCGCGGCGCGGCCGGCGATGAGCTGCGAGCGGCCTTCAAGCCCATCGTGGCACGCGTGACCGCCAAGAACCGCATTGCCAGCCTCTACGACCAGTATGCCGGCCAGGCCGCACAATTCGGCCTGCTGAGCGGCACCGAAGCCAACATGAACGACTACGTGACGGAAAAGGCGCTGGACGGACTGTTCATCGTGATGGCCGATGAGGAACGCGCCATCCGCCGCGACCCGCTGGGCCAGGCCAGCGCGCTGATCAGGAGGGTGTTCGGTGCGCGCTAGTCGGTGTCGCTCATGAACGGGACGAGTCAGCGCCAGTACCGCTATTACGACCTGATCATGGCCGCGTACGTGTGCATCCTGCTGTGCGCGAACCTGATCGGGCCCTCGAAGGTGGCCACGGTGCGGCTTCCCATTATCGGTGACATCACCTTCGTTGCGGGCGTGTTGTTTTTCCCGCTGTCCTACATATTCGGCGACATCCTCACCGAAGTGTATGGCTACGCGCGCGATCGGCGCTGTGTCTGGGCCGGCTTCGCCGCGCTCGCCTTTGCGGCATTCATGGCCTGGGTGATCGTCGCGTTGCCGCCGGCCGCAGAATGGCGCGACAAGCAGGCCACCGTCGCCGCGATTTTCGGCAATACGTGGCGCATCGTCGGCGCGTCGATCATCGCCTTCTGGAGCGGCTCGCTGGTCAACAGCTACGTGCTGGCGAAAATGAAGATCCACACCCGCGGGCGCTGGCTGTGGACGCGCATCATCGGTTCCACCATCTGCGGCGAGGCGGTCGATTCAGGCCTGTTCTACTCACTCGCCTTCTACGGGCTGTGGGAGCCGCAGTTGCTGCTCAAGGTCATGGTGACGCAGTACGTGCTCAAGACCGCCTGGGAGGTGGTCATGACGCCGGTCACGTATCGTGTCGTCGCCTTCCTCAAGCGCTCGGAGCAGGAGGATTACTACGACACCAACACCGACTTCACGCCCTTCTCGCTGCGGGCCTGAGTCCGCCGCGCTAGTTGAAACCGCCTGGGGGCTGCTCCAGGAGACCATCGGCGGCAAACAGCTGCGCGATATCCACCGCGTCGTAACGGTAATCACGGCCGCAGAATTCGCAGGTCACGGTGAGCGCCCCCTCGCTCGCCAGGGCGGCCCGGGCTTCTTCTTCTCCAAGCGATCTGACCAGGTTGGAAACGCGCTCATTGCTGCAGCGGCAGGCGAAGCGTACCGGCGTGATTCCGAACAGCCGGCAGTCGTGCGTGCCAAATACACGCCGCAGGGAATCCTCCGCGGCGGCGCTCAGGAGCTGCTCCGGCGAGAGCGAGTCGAGGCCGGAGCGCAGATCCTCCCAGACCTGCTGCAGCAGCGCACCCGACCCTTCGCCGCCGACCGCCGCTGACGGGAGCTTTTGCAGCAGCATGCCGCCGGCACGCTCACCGTCGGCGGCCAGCATGAGCCGGGTCGGCAGCTGCTCCGAGTGCTCGAAGTAGCGCTCCAGGCACGCGGCCAGGTTCGCGCCTTCCAGGGGCACGATGCCCTGGTAGTTGGCGCTGGACTGCTCGGATTGCACAGTGACGACCAGGCGGCCCGCGCCCACCAATCCGGCAAACTCGACGCCCTCGCTGTCGGCGAGATCGTGATGGGCGACGGCGCGGAGCTGGAATCGATCCGTGCACTGCGCGACCAGGAGCCTGACGCGCCCGCTGCCTGCGAACTGCAGAGTCAGCGTGCCCTCGAACTTCAGCGTCGCGGCCAGCAGCACGGCGGCCGCGGCGGCTTCGCCCAGGAGCGATGCCACCACCGGCGGATAGCTGCGGCAGGCGCGCAACTCCTGCCAGGCCGGGCCCAGACGCACCCATTGCCCGCGCAGCGGCTGCGCCTCGAGCACAAAACGGCGTAGCTCGCCGGCCATCGGGTCGTCAGCCACTGAGCTTTTGCTTCAACAGTTCGTTCAGCCGGCCAGGATTGGCCTTCCCTTGCGTCGCCTTCATGACCTGGCCCACGAAAAAGCCAAGCAGCTTGTCCTTGCCGGCGCGGTATTCGGCGAGCTGAGCGGGGTTCGCCGCCATCACCGTCTCGATCGCCCGCTCGATCGGGCCATCGTCAGTGATCTGGCGCAACCCGCGGGCATCAATGACGGCGTCGGCCTGCTGTCCGCTGTCCCACATCGCCTCGAAGACATCCTTGGCGAGCTTGCCGGAGATCGTCGCATCGCCGATCCGGCGCAGGAGCGCGGCCAGCGAGGCGGCAGTGACGCGGCTGGCGCCGATCTCCAGTCCGTCGCGGTTCAGGAAGGCGGCCAGTTCGCCACCGACCCAGTTGGCCGCCAGTTTTGGACTTCCGCCCAGCTCGCGCACGACGCCCTCGTAGTAGTCGGCGAGTTCGGCGCTCGAGGTCAGCACCTGCGCGTCGTAGCCGGACAGTTCGTACTGGGCGCTGAAGCGCTGCGCCTTCTGGTCCGGCAGCTCGGGAAGCTGCGCGGCGAGCCCCTGGACGTACGCGTCATCCAGCACCACCGGGAGCAGATCGGGATCCGGGAAGTAGCGATAGTCATTCGCCTCTTCCTTGGAACGCATCGAGCGCGTCTCGCCGCGCTCCGGGTCGTAGAGACGCGTCTCCTGCACCACCTGGCCGCCCGATTCGAGCAGGGCCACCTGCCGGGCGACTTCGTGGTTGATGGCTTTCTCGACGAAGCGGAAGGAATTGATGTTCTTGAGCTCGGCGCGCGTGCCGAACTTCTCGGCGCCGCGCGGCCGCATCGAGACATTCGCGTCGCAGCGGAACGATCCCTCCTGCATGTTGCCGTCACAGATGCCCAGATAGCGCACCAGCGTGTGCACCTTCTTCATGTAGGCGATGGCTTCGCGGGCCGAGCGCATCTCGGGCTCGGAAACGATCTCGAGCAGGGGCGTGCCGGCGCGATTGAGGTCGATGCCGGTCAGGCCGGGCAGGCCCTCGTGCAGTGACTTGCCCGCGTCCTCTTCCAGATGCGCGCGCGTCACGGCGATGCGGCGCGTGCTGCCGTCATCCAGGACAATGTCCACGTGTCCGCCGGCGACGATCGGCAGTTCGTACTGGCTGATCTGGTAGCCCTTGGGCAGGTCGGGATAGAAATAATTCTTGCGTGCGAATACCGAGCGCGGCGCGATGCGCGCACCGATGGCCAGGCCGAACAGCACCGCCATGCGCACGGCCGCGGCGTTCAGCACCGGCAGCACACCGGGATACCCCAGATCGACGAGATCGGCCTGCGCGTTGGGGGGCGCG
>DATFUG010000276.1:0-2124 GCA_035261025.1 Steroidobacteraceae bacterium
GACGAGGAGCTGTTGCGGCAGGTGGGACTCGATACCGCCAGCGCGGTCATCATTACCTTCGCGAGTCCCGCAGTCTCCGTCGGCATTGCGCACGCCGTGCGCCGCCTGCGCGCCGACGTGCCGTTACTGGTGCGCACCCAGGACGATGCGGGCCTCGCCGAATTGATGGCGGCCGGCGTCACCGAAGTGGTTCCGGAGACCTTCGAGGCGAGCCTGATGCTGGTCTCCCAGGTGCTGATGCTGCTGAACGTGCCGGTCGGCAAGGTGCTGCGTACCGTCGGGGACATCCGCGCCAGCCGCTACACAACCCTGCGCCATATCTTTCGCCACGACGGTGCCCGCGTCATCGATGATTCCCACGCGTTCCGGGAGGAGCTGCGCTCCATCGTGCTGCCGCCCGGCGCCTGGTCGGTGGGCCGGTCGCTCGATGAGGTGCGCGCCCACGGGGCGGACGTGAGCTTCACGGCGGTGCGGCGCCAGGGGATCACGGGGCGTGAGCCGGAGGGTGGCACGGAGCTGCGCGAGGGCGATATTGTCGTGATCTACGGTACGCCGGAGACCCTGGAACACGCCGAAGCGGTGCTGCTGGCCGGGTAGGGCCGGCGGACCATGGCGGGCGTTTGCGGGCCCTGGCATATACAATGCGCGCCGGTTAGCCTCGGGCTGAAGTTTGAACCGCGACGATATCCACTTTCCGCCCCACCACGCCCCGCTGCGCGAAGATATTCATGCGCTCGGTGAGATCGTGGGCAGCGTCCTGCGCGAACAGGGGGGCGACGAGCTCTACGAACTGGCCGAGGGCGACCGGCGTGCGGCGATCCGCCGCCGCGAAGGCACGGACGCGGCAGCCGAAGCCCTGCGCGCGCGCGTCGAGGGCCGCCGCCCGCAGCTGGCGCGCGATCTGGTGCACGCCTTCTCATCCTATTTCCAGCTGGCCAACGTCGCCGAGAAGGTCCATCGCATCCGCCGCCGGCGTGAATACTTCCTCGCGGACAGCGACCGGCCGCAACCACGCGGTGTCCTGGATACGCTCGCCGAACTGAAGGCGCAGGGGCTCAAACTCCCGGAGGTGCTGCAGCTGCTGCGGCAACTGAGCATCGAACCGGTGTTGGTCGCGCATCCGACTGAGTCGGCCCGCCGCACCGGGTTGCGCCGGCAGCAGCGCATCGCCGATCGCCTGCTGGAACGGAGCAATCCGCTGCTGGCGCCTCAGGAAAAGGCCGCGCTGCTGGAGCGCATCCGCGCTGACGTGACCATCGACTGGCAGACCTCCGAGCATCCGCGTGAACGGCTGACCGTAGCGGACGAGCGCGAGCACGCGATCTTCTACCTCGCCGAAGTGCTCTACCGCATCGTTCCCGTGTTCTACGAGGAGCTCGCCTCGGCGCTGGCCCGCCTGTATGGCGCGGACATCGAGACCCTGGAATTGCCGCTGCTGGTGCGTTTCGGTACCTGGGTGGGCGGGGACATGGAAGGGGCGGCCGACGTGCACGCCAAGAGCATCCGCGAAACACTGGCGCGGCAGCAGCAGGCGATCATCGGCAACTACCACGGCGAGTGCCGGCAGCTGGCGGAACAGCTCTCGCAGAGCGCGGCCCGGGTCGGGGTCACGACGGCGGTGACCCGGCGCATCGAGGAGTACCGCACGTTGCTGCCCGACGCACCCGGTCTGACGCCCGCGCGCCACGATCCGATGCCCTACCGGGTCCTGTTCGGGCAGATTTCGGCACGCCTGCGCAACACGCTGGAGGGCCGGCCCAACGGCTATGAGCGCCCGGCGCAGTTCCGCGGCGATATTGCCCTCATCGCCGACAGCCTGCGCGCCAATCGCGGCGCGCATGCCGGCCTGTTCCTGGTGCGTCGCCTGCTGGCACGCGTAGATACCTTCGGCTTCCACCTGGCGGCACTCGATCTGCGCCAGCACGCCAGCGTGCATCACACGGTCGTGGCGCAGGGCCTGGCCGATCCGCAGTGGCGGGAGCGCAGCGCCGAGGCGCAGCACGCGCGGCTGGTCGAGGTGCTCTCACGCGATGCCGGTCCGAGCGGGGGATTCGATGCCCTCGGCAAACGCACCCTGGCGGTCTTCGATGCAGTCATGCAGGGACGCCATCGCTACGGACCCGA
>DATFUG010000277.1:0-4350 GCA_035261025.1 Steroidobacteraceae bacterium
GCCCTGGGGCATCAAGGTCACGCGCATCGAGATCAAGGACATCCAGCCGCCCGCGGACCTGATCGAGTCGATGGGCCGGCAGATGAAGGCCGAGCGCGACAAGCGCGCCAACATCCTCGATGCCGAGGGCTTCCGCCAGGCGGCGATTCTCAAGGCCGAGGGCGAGAAGCAGGCAGCGATCCTCAAGGCCGAGGGCGCGCGCGAAGCGGCGTTTCGCAACGCCGAGGCCCGCGAGCGCTCGGCCGAAGCGGAAGCGAAGGCCACCACGGTGGTCTCGGACGCGATCGGCAAGGGCAGCGTGCAGGCCATCAATTATTTCGTGGCGCTGAAGTATGTCGACGCGATGAAGGATTTCGCGACCTCGCCCAACCAGAAAGTGTTCTTCATGCCGGTGGAGGCCTCGGGCCTGCTGGCCTCGATCGGCGGGATTGCCGAGCTCGCGAAGGACGCGATGCGCCTGCAGCCGCCCATCGGCCGATAGCCGGGGCTTAGGATGCTCGCCATGATCGAGTTCGCTTCCGGCCTGCAGTGGTGGCATTGGTGGATCGCCGCCGCCGTGCTCGCCATCGTCGAGGCAATGGCGCCGGGCGCCGTGGCCATCTGGTTTGCCGCCGCCGCGGCGGTCGTTGGCACGCTGCTGCTGGTGGTTCCGATGCCGTGGCAGCTGCAGCTGGTGCTGTTCGGCGGATTGTCCTTTGCGGCCCTGGCCCTGTGGCGCCGCTGGAAGCGCACTCATCCGGAGACTTCCACGCTGCCGAACCTCAATCAGCGCGCGGCGCAGTACATCGGCAAGGTCTGCGTCTTGAGCGAGCCGATCATCCAGGGATCCGGCAAGGCAAAAGTGGGTGATGGACACTGGAAGGTGCGCGGGCCGGACCTGCCCGCGGGCACGCCGGTGCGCGTCACCGCCGTCGAGGGAGCGTTGCTGATCGTCGAAGCGGCCTGAACCACCGCGAAGGGGAGGAGAACGCCATGGCTACTGCTGCGCAATTACTGGGTCGCAAGCCTCGGGCCATCTATAGCATCGGGCCGGACGCTCCGGTGCTGGAGGCGGTGCGCCTGATGGCCGAATACGGCGTCGGCGCCCTGCTGGTGATGACGGGCGACGAACTGGTCGGCGTGATTTCCGAGCGCGACTATGCCCGCAAGGTGATCCTGATGGGCCGCTCCTCGAGCGACACGCCGGTGCACCAGATCATGACCAAGGAAGTCTTCACCGTCGAACCGGGCCTGGCGGTGGAGAAGTGCATGGAGATCATGACCAACCGCCGCTTCCGGCATCTGCCGGTCGTCGAAGCGGGCCGCGTGATCGGCATGCTCTCGATCGGAGATCTGGTGCGCGCGGTGCTGGCCGAGCAGGCACAGACGATCGAGCAGCTGGAAAGCTATATCCACAGCTGAAGCGGAAATCGGCGCCCCCGCCACGGCGGCTCAGGTCCAGTACATCCAGATGCCGGCCAGTACGGCCGCCGCACCCGTCCACCACGAGAACACCAGTCCGCCGCGGACCAGCCGCTCCAGCAGCACGAACACCATCAACGCCGCGATCCACAGCAGGTTCATGACGCCTACGACGAACAGCAGCGCCATGAGCACCCAGCAGCAGCCGACGCAATGCAGGCCGTGCACGAAACCAAGACGAAGTGAAGCGGCGGCGCCGGGCCGAAACCCCCCGTGGCTCTGGAAGAACTGGAGCGGTGCCCGGCATTGCGACAGGCAGGCGTTCTTGACGGGCAGCCACTGGTAAACGCCTGCGGCGATCAGTATCCCGCCGCCAAAGCGGTGGCTGTTGCTCGCCATGATGGGTGTCAGCAATGCGAGCGCGTCCAGTCCCCACTGCGCACAGGCGGCGAGGGCGGAAAACAGCAGCCAGGCGCCGAGGTACCCGCAGGCGAACCAGACCGCGGGCGCCGGCCGCCGTCCCGCAGCAGCATGCACGATGCGCGCATACATCAGGACCATCGGGGTCACTGCGGGCGTCATCATGCCCACCATCATCACCGCCCACATGCTGACGATAAAAAGAAAATGGATGTAGGTCCACGGCCTGAATGCCGCAGCGGCCAGTCCCGGCGCGCTCATGTCCATGCCCGGCATGCCCGCCATGGGCATGGTGGCTGCCATCTGCGCACTGAGCCAGATCACGTAGCCCCAGGCCAGCGCGCTGATCACGAGCAGTGCCAGCAGGGTCAGGATCTGATCGCCCCCCAGCGTCGCCCGCCTGCTGACCGCCATGCGCGGTCTACTTCCGCCAGTAGGCCGGCGTGAACAGGATCAGCACGGTGAAGATCTCGACGCGGCCGAGGAACATCGCTGCCGTGCACATCCACAGCTGGAAATCGCTGAGCGTGCCGTAGTTGCCGCCGGGCCCGACCAGGTTGAGGCCCGGTCCGACGTTGTTGATGCTGGCGATGATCGCAGTAACCGAGGACATGAAATCGAGCCCGGATATCAGCAGTGCGAAGGTGAGCACGACGATGGTGATGAAATACAGGAAGATGAAGGCCAGCACCGAGTAGACCACGCGATTGGGCACCAGCTGGCCCGCGATCTTCAGCGGCGCGACCGCCTGGGGGTGGACCAGCGTGAACATCTCGCGGAGCGATTGCTTGCACAGCACCAGCGAGCGGAACATCTTGATGCCCCCGCCGGTCGAGCCGGTGCTGGCGCACAGGCAGCTGAGGAACAGCATCCACATGGGAGCGAACACCGGCCACTGGCCGTAGTCGGTGCTGACGAGCCCGCAGGTGGTGGCCATCGACACCAGGTTGAAGCCGACGTAGCGGGCGGTGCTCAGGAAATCCGGATAGGTGCCGCTCAGCGAGACATTGATCGAAACGAGCACGCCGCTCAGCACAATCCAGAACAGCATCCAGCGCGCCTCCGGATCGCGCGCATAGGTGCCCGGCTCGCCCTTGCGCAGGGCCAGGAAATGGGTCGCGAAGTTGACCGCGGCGATCACCATGAAAACGGCCAGCACCATCTCGATCAGCGGCGAGTGGTAGTAACCGATGCTGGCATCGTGAGTCGAAAAAGCGCCGAGCGAAAGCACCGAGAAGGCGTGGCAGACGGCGTCGAACCAGTTCATGCCGGCCGCCCGCAGCGCCAGCGTGCACACGGCCGTAAGTCCGACGTAGACGAACCACAACAGGCGCGCCGTCTGCATGATGCGCGGCGCGAGCTTGGCATCCTTGATGGGGCCCGGTGCGTCGGCGCGGTACATCTGCATGCCACCGATCCCCAGCAGGGGCAGGATCGCCACCGCCATCACGATGAGCCCAAGGCCGCCCAGCCAGCTCAAGGCGTGCCGCCACAGCACCAGGGCGCGCGGCAGGGTGTCGAGGCCGGACAGCACCGTGGATCCGGTGGTCGACAGCCCCGACATCGCCTCAAAGAAAGCCCGCGTGAAGGACAGTTCCGGTACCAGCAGCAACAACGGCACGGTCGCCATGGCCGTGAGCGCAACCCAGGTCAGCGTCACCAGCAGATACCCGTCGCGCGGCTTGAGTTCGGCGCGGAAGCGCTGGGTGGCGGCGCGGATCAGCAGGCCCACGATGAGGCTGAGCGACGCACCGGTGAGGAAGGCGCTGATCGCAGCCTCGTGGTAATAAAGCGCCGTGCCGGCCGGCAGCAGGAACAGTACGGCGAACAGCGCCAGCACCGAGCCGAGCACATGAATGACGCTGATCAGCGAGCGCATCCGCCTTTGCCCTTCAGCTCTCGCCCTGGAACAGCCGCTCGACCGCTTCGATGTGGCGGTGATCGGAGAGAAATACGATCAGGTGGTCCTCGGTCTCGATGAGCGTGTCGTGGTGGGCCATGATCACCTGCTCGCCGCGGGCGATGGCGACGATGCTGGCCCCCTCGGGCAGGTCGATGTCCTCGACGCGCCGGCCGATCACGCGGGAGCGGTCGGCGGCCCCGTGCACCACGACCTCGATGGCCTCCGCCGCGCCGCGCCGGAGCGAGTGCACGCGCACGATGTCGCCGCGCCGCACGTGCGCCAGGAGCGAGCCGATGGTGATGGTCTGCGGCGAGATCACCACATCGATGTTGCCCCGCTCCATCAGCTCCCCGTAGGCCGGCCGGTTGACGAGGGCCATGACGCGCCGCGCGCCGAGGCGCCGGGCGAGCATCGCCGCCATCACATTGGCCTCGTCGGAATTGGTGAGCGCCGCGAACACGTCGGCGCTGTCGATGTTCTCCTCGACCAGCAATTCCTCGTCGGCCGCGTCACCCTGCAGCACGATGGTGTTCTGCAGCAGCTCCGAGGCCTTGCGCGCACGCCGCGGATCGCGCTCGATCAGCTTGACCTGGTGGGTCTGCTCCAGCGTGCGCGCGAGGCGCAGG
>DATFUG010000278.1:0-2412 GCA_035261025.1 Steroidobacteraceae bacterium
GAACGTGTTAGTGTTGCGGCATCAACCCGGTTACATGAGCTGCGCATTTTCGACGTCTACCAGGGGAAGGGTGTAGAATCAGGTCGAAAAAGCGTCGCTTTGGGCTTGATTTTGCAGGACATAAGTCGCACTCTTACGGACGCGGATGCTGACGAGGTCGTTGCCGCTGTGTGCTCGGAATTGCGCTCGGGTCTGGATGCGAAAATAAGAGAATAAGGATGGCTCTCACCAAAGCGGAAATGGCCGAAGCGCTGTTCAATCAGCTCGGTCTCAACAAGCGCGAAGCGCGCGAGCTCGTCGATCTTTTTTTTGAAGAGGTGCGCGGCGCACTCGCGACCGGAGAACAGGTTAAGCTTTCGGGCTTCGGCAATTTCGACCTGCGCGACAAGAACCAGCGCCCGGGCCGCAATCCGAAGACCGGTGAGGAAATTCCGATCAGTGCACGGCGCGTCGTGACATTCCGGCCAGGGCAGAAGCTCAAGGCGCGGGTCGAGGCTTATGCTGGAACCAAAGAACAATAACGAACTGCCGGCGATTCCCGGCAAGCGTTATTTCACGATCGGTGAAGTCAGCGAACTGTGCGGCGTCAAGCCCCATGTGCTGCGCTACTGGGAGCAGGAGTTTCCGCAGCTCAAGCCCGTCAAGCGGCGCGGCAATCGCCGCTACTACCAGCGCCAGGATGTGATCGTCATCCGCCAGATCCGGAGCCTCCTGTACGAACAGGGCTTCACGATCGGCGGCGCGCGCAACAAGCTGGGCGGCGACGAGGCTCGCACGGATATCAGCCAGAGCCAGCAGATCGTGCGACAGGTGCGGCTCGAGCTCGAAGAAGTGCTGCGGATTCTCCGCCGCTAAACTATCATCGGCTACTAAGTTCCGGTCGGGGCGTGGCGCAGCCTGGTAGCGCACTTGCATGGGGTGCAAGGGGTCCCGAGTTCAAATCTCGGCGCCCCGACCAATTTCTCTCCAGTGGGATGCCTCTATCGCCGGCGCGCGATAGAAGGGTAGACTCTGCGCCACACAACGCCGCCCTAGGGGTCAGGAGGCAGGCATGAGAGTTCATTCGTTGCGTCTGGTCGCCGTCAGTGCTGCGCTGGTGCTCGCTGCCTGCGGCACCGACAGTACGACTTCGACGATCGACACCACCAGCACGACGCGCGGTACCCTGATCGAAAACCCACCGCTCCGAATCGCCTCGCTGGACGCGCCGACGCTCAATGCCGAGCTCATGGCGAGCGCCGCAGGGCAGCAATTGCTGCTGGTGACAGGAGCGCCCGCGTGCGGCGTCGATTTTAATTATTTTCATTACTGGACGGTGGGCGGCGCGAACGAAACCGCCACGGCCACGGGCGCCCTGATGGTGCCCACCGGCGGTGCCGGGTGCACGGGTCCCCGGCCCATTGTGCTGTACGCCCATGGCACCGACACTGACAAGAATCGGAACCTCGCAGACATCACGGACCCGACCAACAGCGAGGGTGCGCTGATCGCGGCCATGTTTGCGGCGCAAGGGTACATCGTTGTGGCACCCAACTACGCCGGTTACGATGCCTCTTCGCTGGATTACCACCCCTTTCTGAATGGCGATCAGCAGTCCAAGGACATGATTGATGCCCTGACCGCGGCGCGCATGGCCTTGGGCCACGTGCTGGCCGCGACGACCACGGACAACGGCAAGTTGTTCATTACGGGGTATTCGGCGGGAGGCTACGTGGCCATGGCCACACACAAAGCCATGCAGGCGGCCGGCATGACCGTTACCGCCTCGGCGCCGATGTCCGGCCCTTACGCGATTGAAGCCTTTGCGGACTACGTGTTTCTCGGCCACGTGAATCTGGGCTCGACCATTTTCACGCCATTGATTACCACCAGCTACCAGAAATCCTACGGCAACATCTATGCCGCGACGAGCGATGTGTTTGAGGCGGCCTATGCGGCGACGATCGAGGGGCTGCTGCCGAGCACAAGGCCGATTGACGCCATCATTGGCGATGGCCTGCTGCCGCAGCTGGAACTGTTCAACAGCAACACCCCCGGCAATGGCGATACCAGCAGTGGGAGCCCCTTGCTGGACGCCTATCTGGCCGAGCCCAGCGATCCGAATGATCCGAACACCCCGCTGTTCCGGCTGGGATTTGGAACCTCGAATCTGATCAAGAACAGCTACCGCATTGCCTACGTGGCCGACGTTGCGGCCAACCCGGACGGGGCCGTGCCTCAGTCAAATCTGCTGCCCGCTGCGGCGCCGGCCAATACCCTGCGGCAGGCGTTCAAGCTCAATGACCTGCGCAGCTGGACGCCGGCGGCACCCGTACTGATGTGTGGCGGCGCAGGTGATCCGGTCGTCTTTTTCCAGATCAACACGCAACTGATGCAGGCGTACTGGCAGAACTATGCGCCCCAGCTGCCGCC
>DATFUG010000279.1:0-5297 GCA_035261025.1 Steroidobacteraceae bacterium
CCTCCCCGGCGTTGCCGAAGTCGCCGCGGTCGCGGAGCCCGACGAGCGCTCTGGCGAAGTCGTCGCGCTCTATATCGTAAAGAAGGATCCTGCCCTGACCGCGGAGGCAGTGATGGAGCATTGCCACAAGTTTCTAACCGGGTACAAGCTTCCCCGCCACATCTATTTCAGAACCGACTTGCCCAAGACGAACGTGGGCAAGATCTTGAGAAGGGCGCTGCGGGAAGGCGGAAGCTAGGATTTTCGGCGCTTTGGGCTTTTAGGTTTTGCGGGACCTTGACGCTTCTTGCGCACTTGCGGAGGTGCGCCTTCCTCATGCCCAACAAGAAATACACCCAAGCCGACTCGAACATTAGCCAGTTGCTCCTGCGATAAAGCTGTGCGGATCTTGCTCTGGCTTTGCCGCCACCGATCCACTCCATCAACAAGAGTCGCGGCGCGCTCCGAAAACGTAGAATGGAATAGAGCCGCTTCATCACGACTCAAATTGAGAATATCTCTAAAACCCACAAAGAGCGGATTCGCGTGGTTTTCTATGTTGTTGACCATCGCGGTTCCAAGATCCTGTAGACGAGAGGAGAATTCCGAAACCACTTCTGGTTCGAATCCCTTTTCCCGTAGGCTAGATTTCCGAACGCGCACAAGGCCTCGGGATGTCTTTGAGACTGCGCCCGCGCGCAACAATTCCTTCAATACGGCTACAGGAGTGACGTCACCGCCGTACCTCCTCACAAGGCTGCGAAACGTAAGACCCGCACCATGCATGCGGAGTTGAATTGAGTGCCCTGCCTTGTCGAGAAACTGCGGATCGGTTCGCCAACCATGCAATACTCGAGCCGTACGCTGCCTGGCCACAGGTCGCTGAGTAAGCGGCCGACCCAACCTGGATAAACGTTCCAGTGCGCGGATTTCCTTGCGGGTCAGGCCTGTTAGCGCCGATATTCTGGAGTGATTGAGTCGATCACCAATTCGCGCGTTTTCCGCCGCGACCTTTACGCATGCAAGTTTCGCCGCAATCATGAACTCTCCAGCGCCAAGTCCGCTACGGAGGCAGAGCTTCGCCACAGGCGCCAGAGCATGCGCAAGAGCACCTAGGTTTGCCGGAGCAGGAATACTGGCAGGTCGGACTTTTAGCTTCAAATTGGACAAAGCGACCCTCATCCCGTTACGACATTGGCGTTGCGATCAAGATCTACCTGGCGTCAGAGCAAATGCCGAAAAGGCCTACTCCGAGACGTCTGAGGTCTTTCCGGGCTCTTAAGCCACCTGTGTCGCGGACTTCGTGTTCCTCCAACCAATCATTGACTTCATGCATGAACGATAAGCTTCGCTCCTGTGCAAAACGCAAGAATTCCGGAATGTGGCGGCGATGAATATTTGTGCTGTCAGCACACTGCCAGAAGAGTTTTGGCAAGTTGTGTGGCACTCCGAGGCGTCGCGTTGAAGCCAGCGCGGCATCCACGAGAAATCGAAAGTTCGGTTCGAATGGAAGGTATTCTGGGATCATGAAGTTTAAGCACCGTCTCACCAACCTATACTTACCTGAATGGACCCTTCTTATGGTCCCAAATTCCACCAGGAGTGCCACTACTTTGCTCGGTGCCAGTGTGACTTGGCACGCCGTTAGTAGTGAGGAGATGCTGCGTACGCCGCGTACCGAGAGATCGGCGGGCTGTCCAGCGTGATTAAGAAAGGATGGGTCCCTAAGCCAGCGATTTACGATACTCGAGCTTACATATCCAAAGCCGATGCGAACCACTTTCAGTTGTGATTTTGAAGCCCCCGCCTGGCGAATTGCAGAGCGACACTCCGTTAGTAGCCGCGATTGCGAGATTCCGGACTTTCGCAGAAAGGTCAAAATAGGCAGCAGGAGGTCTTGAGTGATTGGAAATTGCCCCTTTTCGTGACTTCCGAACTTGTTTTGACGTAAGTGATGCATATGGGAAACCTAACAGCTCGTGAAATGTGATTGGACTGGTAAGTAGAGTCGGGGGTTGAGCGGGCACTCGCGTACGATACGTGGCAAGATTCCTACACGGGATCTTGAAATTATTTGAAGCGTGGGCGAATTGGCAGCGTCTTCGCGACGCTTTTGCAGCAAAAGCCTGAATTCACATAAACCAACGCATCTTGCACTCTCGGCGAAGAGCGTAGTTCACCAAAAATGAAGGGTCGCCTACAACTAAGTATTAGGCGCGCAGCCGTAACAATTGGCGACGGTACATGAGAGGGGCTGAGGATACCGGCAGCGTCCGCCTTGCTGCCAAAACACTGGCTCTAGGACAGATTAATTACCGAGCCGTTGCTCCGCTTCCCACAACGCCAGTGCTTCCGCGACCACTACCCACAACACCAGAGCTCGTGGCACCGCTACCGACGACGCCAGAGCTCGTGGCACCGCTCCCTACAACACCGGAACTGGCCGCACCGCTGCCGACGACACCAGTGCTTCCGCGACCACTACCCACAACCCCAGAGCTGGTGGCACCGCTACCGACGACGCCAGAGCTAACTACGCCGCTGCCCACGACACCAGTGCTTCCGCGACCACTACCCACAACCCCAGAGCTCGTGGCACCGCTCCCTACAACACCGGAACTGACCGCACCGCTGCCGACGACGCCAGAGCTGGCTACGCCGCTACCCACTACCCCTGAACTTGTAGCTCCGCTACCGACAACTCCCGCAGAGTGAATTACCTCGAGCAGCCTAGTTGCTAGGACGGCACCTCGAATACCAGGCTGAGTACCGGACACTTCTACCGTCGCGCCTAGCCTCGGCACTCGAAACCCGGAAGTTGCGAGCAGAGCCGTGTAATCAACCACAGCGCCACCGACGCTAATTCTTCCCGTGCTCGAATCCATCGCGCTAATAGCGCCCTTCAAGAAAACCTGATCTGAACCCGAAGCGTACCTGGACAAATTCTCCACGACGGCATTAGAAACAGCAGAATTCTTCTGCAAGCCGCCGTACACATTAACCAGAGTCCCGACGCCAAATCCGGATACATCGACTACCGAAATTCGGTGATTCAACACAGTGACGCTGCGCGATGCAGCGTCAACGGACTCAACAGGCCCCGAAAGAATTAACTCAACTCGACCGCTTCCTGCAATCAACGCTGCCGGGCCAATGGCACTTAGCAGCCCAAGCAGGATAGCGAGTGATTTTGTTTTCATAATTTCTTAATCCGGTATCGAATACTTAGCAGTGAACTAATTCGCAGTACCTGACTAGGTCAGGCGACCTTGTTCGAAAGATCGGCACCCAATTCTTTCGTATTGAAATTGTTGGCTTCCGGCTCTTGGAAAAAAAACATTGACACGCCGTATCGGCGGCCATTCGGATCAGAAAGTAGCTCCTTCTTGTCCGAAACCCAGCGATCCAATTCGTTGATAAAATCCGCGCCGTCTTCTGCAAGATGAGTCAGCAAGCGGTCTCGAGCTTGGCTAGAAAGGGGGAAATCAGACAAAGTCGTTCGCTCAAAGAAAGGCGTTTCCGCCTCGCCTCGAAATAAATTACGCACTAGCGTTGAATTCTGCGCAGCTGCAGATCTTCCCAAGTGAGAAATCCGAACTACGTCCGCCTTTCTTGAAATCAGATTTCTGTTCACGCACCTAACGAACCGAGTGCCGTGAATTTCTATGCAGCCGGCAGAACTTAAGTAGGAAATAATGGAGACGCGGTCTAACTCGATGCCGGACGCCGCAATTAACTGATCCAAGGTCCGAAAGGTACCCTCTGGTTTAAGGGATAACTCCAGCGGCGCACCATAAGGCGTCGAAAATTCAGGGTCATCGTGCCACCGCGCCAGAAGTTGACTCAGTTGATCAGTCTGCTTCGCCGCCAACGCCCGCTGTTGATCGCGCTCGACGCGGCTCGCAAACAACTTAATGACTTCGCCGCGCGTAACACCGGTCATCAGGCTGAGGCGTGTTTCGTCGGCGGGACGACCTTGGTCTTCGTAACGTTCTCGCAACGAGAAAATGTAGAGCGCGCGAACCACACCGATGAGATCCTGGTAACTGACGCCGTACCTGAACACCGCGCGCATGAGTGGGCGCAGTGATTCCTCGATGGCATCGAGAAATACCGTGCGCTCGTCTTCCGGCGCGAGTTGCAGTTCCACGCGGCTCCCCCCGGCTAAACATAAGCCGATCAGGGCTTTACATTAGCCACGGGGTCCCGCTTATGTCAATGAAATAACTGCTTTGTGCAGTGCATCGAAAAGCAGGGGTTTAGGAGCAGGAAAGGTTTCCACTCTGGTCGCCTGAGCGATCGCCACGCGGCCGGCGCGTGCCAGGAGCTAGTGCATTGTTTTAAAAGAACTATTAGGGGGTCTACGGAAGGCCAGGGGGGCCGCGATTGCCCTACACCCGCTAGGCCAGTGAGGCGGCGATCTGCCCCTGTATGAGCTCAGCGGCGGCCCTGGGGTCCGCCGCATCGCGGATCGGGCGGCCAATAACGATGTAATCAGCGCCATATTGAAAGGCCTGCGCCACCGAAACGACCCTCTTCTGATCGTCCGTGGGGCGATTCTCAACCGGGCGAATCCCAGGTGTGATGATCAGCAGGCGCGAGTCGATGTGTTGTCGCAGCAACTGCACTTCGAGACCTGAGGACACCACGCCATCGCATCCCGCCTCGAGCGCGCGGCGCGCGCGCGAGAGCACGAGCTGCTGCACGTCACACTGAAAGCCGAGATCATCAAGATCGCCGCGATCGAGACTGGTCAGCACCGTGACGGCAAGCACCTTCACATCGCCCTTGGCCTCCGCCGCGGCCTGCATGATTGACTGGTTGCCGTGCACCGTGGTGAAGCTGACGCCGCGATTGCGCAGCTGGCGAACGGCCGCGGCCACGGTGGCGGGCACGTCGAAGAACTTCAGGTCGACGAACACTTTCTTCTGCCGCGCCACCAGCCACTCGAGCAGCGAAAAGTATTCGCCACCCATGAACAGCTCGAGGCCGATCTTGTAGAACTGCACGGCATCACCCAGCACTCCGACCAGCGCGCGGGCAGCGTTGGCGTCCGCCACATCGAGTGCAAAGATCAGCCGTTCGCGACCGGGAATCGCTTTACTCACGGGTGTGGCGGCATTCACGGCTCGTCCTCAGGTGCGCTCAGCCGGGTCGAACAGGCGGCGATGCTCGAGAATGGCATAGCGGTCCGTCATGCCGGCCACGTAGTCGGCCACGGTGCGTGCCCGGCCACGCGGTCCGTCGGCGGCTTCGGCACGCAGCGCGGCCGTGCAATACTCCTCGGGCATCAGCCGCGCGTCGCTCATGAACGCGGC
>DATFUG010000280.1:0-6313 GCA_035261025.1 Steroidobacteraceae bacterium
ATGTTGCGCAACGAACTGCAGATCGACCCGGCGGCACATCGCGCCAGCGTCTTTCTCGAGCTGGAGACCGGGGATCGCTACTACTTCGGCGCCACCACCATCGAGCAGACGGCGATCCGCGCCACGCAGATCCGCCGCTATCTGCGCTATCACGAGGGCGAGCCGTACGACGAAATCAAGCGGCTGCGCACGCAGTTTGCGCTCGATGACAGCCAGTTCTTCTCCACCGTGGAAGTGCAGCCCGGCACACCCGATCGCGTCGCGCATATCGTGCCCATCCGGATCACAGCCACCGCGGCGCGCAACGGCTACTCCTTCGGAGCCGGCTACGGCACTGACACCGGAGCACGCGGCACCATCAGCTGGCTGAACCCGCGCGTCAACGACCGCGGCCACCGGCTGCGAATACAGATCCAGGCCTCGCAGACCACCCAGAACATCAACGGGCGCTATGACATTCCCTTCGGCGACCCGGTGCTGGAAAAATTCTCGCTGCAGTTTCTCGACCAGACGCAGCAGATCTCCAGCAACGTCTACACGCAGCAGATCACGCCCAATCCGGGGTTCACCGTGAGCAGCAGCCAGATTGACACGCGCGAGATCTCCTTTGCTCCCAGCATCTCCCTGAGCACGGGCCGCTGGCAGCGTGTGTTTGCAGCCAAACTCACCCATGATGTCACCAGCGACGCGATCGACAACCGCAAGATCGACAATCTGATCGTGCCCAGCATCACCATTGCCGCGATTCCCGAGGGGTATCTGGGCGAGGACCTGTTCTCGCGTTCCCTCTACGCCCATCTGGACGGCTCGCTCAGTGCCCTGGGCGCAAATTCCAACTTCCTGCGCCTGGATCTGCGCAGCGAGCGCGTGATCAACCTCGGGAGCGTGTGGCACCTGTTGCTGCGCGGCGAAGTCGGCGTCAGTGCGGTGAAGAACTTCGCCGACCTGCCGGCCGCCTACCGCTTCTTTGCCGGCGGTGACCGCAGCGTGCGCGGCTTCGGCCTCGACGACCTGTCGCCGCTCCGTACGGTGGAGCAGGTGGGTATCGACAGCGGCGGCGTGCCCTTCGACCGCTTTGTGTCGGAGCGCGTCGGCGGGCGCCACCTGGTTACGGGCACGGTCGAATTCGAGCGCGACCTGCCGCATAATCTCGGTATCGCCGCCTTCAGCGACGCCGGCAACGCCTTCGATCGCCTGGGAGACCCGCTGGCGCTGTCCGTGGGAGTCGGTTTCCGCTGGCGCCTGTCCGTGATCACCGTGGGCATCGACGTCGCCAAGGCGCTGCGCGCACCGGGCTTCGACTCGCTTCCGGGTGCGCGCCTGCACCTGAATATCTCACCGAAACTATGATGCGGCGCCTGTTTCACACTTCGTGGATTTCCCTGGCGGCGCTGCTGCTGCTGGTGGGCGGGGCGATCTACTACTTTGGCTGGACGGCCGGCGGGCTGCAGCGACTGGTGTGGCTGGCAAACCGGCGTCTCGGTCCCGTGACGCTGACCATCAGCGGCGCACGCGGCACGCTGCATGGCGGGCTGCACGTCGACCGTGTCGTCGTGGATCATCAGCGCGTGCGCGTCACCGCCGTCCGCCTCGACGGCCGGGTGGCGCTCCTGCCGCTGCTGTGGCAGACGATCCACGTGACCCAGGCCGAGATTGGCGACGTACAGGTGCAGGTGTGGCCCCACGCCGCCGGTGGTCCGCCCTGGACGCCGCACTTCCTGGTGGGTCTGCTCAACATCCAGGCCGATCAGGTGCGTATCGGCCACGCTGAAGTAATCGCGCCGGGCGGCTCGAGCGTCGCGGCCGACCAGCTGCAGGGGGCCGCGCTGATCGGAAATCACGAGATTCGCATCCTGGACGGCGCGCTGCGCTATGGGAGCTTCGAGGTGCGCGCGGTCGGCAGCGTATTTGCGGCCGATCCGGTCGCCATGAACGGAACCGCACGCCTGAGCCTGGAGGCGCCGGGAGAGGCCACCTGGCTGGGCAACGGGCAGATTGACGGCAATATCGATCGCCTGGCGATCAGCGGCGTGCTGCTCGCGCCTTTCAACGCGGATTTCCACGGCGAGGCGCTGGCGCTGAGCGGGGAGTGGCATTGGCGGGGCCAATCACTGGTGCGCGGATTGGAACTCACCCGCTGGGGTGCGGGCAATGTCCTCGGCGCCGTCCACGGCACGCTGCAGCTCAGCGGTGATCGCGGCGGCTTCCGCGCGCAGGGCGAACTGGACCCGCCGGGTCTGAACTCTGGACCGCTGGCCGTGGACTTCGCGGGCCGCTACGCCGCACGAGTGCTCGACATCGTTCGCGCCACAGTCACGCACCGGGCCTCCGGGGCGCAACTCCAGGGGAGCGGCCGCATCGACACCGCGGACGGCGGACCGCGCCTGGATCTGCACGGCCAGTGGAGCAATTTTCGCTGGCCCCTGGCGGACGCGGCCGCGCCGGTGCGCAGCGCCGCTGGAACCTACTCACTCACCGGCCTGCGCCCCTTCGCGCTGGATGCCACTGGGGAGGCACAGCTGTTCGGCCAGCCCTCCGCACCCTTTCATGCCAGCGGGTCACTCGCGCATGACGGCCTCGGAATATCCAGCGCCACGCTCACCGCCTACGGCGGCCAGGCGCAACTGCATGGCGAGGCGCACTGGTCGCCGGCCGAACGCTGGTCGCTGGCCGGCAGTATGCACGCCATGAACGTCGCGGCGCTGCGCTCAGGGGTGGCCGGGCGCGTCAATTTTCAGCTGAGCGCATCCGGCGAGGGGTTCGGGCACCGTGGCACGCTGCAGGCCGCGATCACCGACCTGGGCGGTACCATCCGCGGCCGGCGCGTGAGCGGCCGCGCGGGCGTGGCGCTCACCGATGAAGACTGGCTGCTGCAGCAGATGGACCTGCAGCTCGGCGCGACGCGCCTGGAAGCCGACGGCCGGATCGGCAAGCGTACGGATCTGCACTTTGCCATCGATGCCCCCGACCTGTCCTTGCTGAGTGACAGCGCACATGGCCGGCTCAAGGCGAGCGGCTACCTGGGCGGCAATGCACACAATCCGATCCTGCAGGCCAAGCTCAGCGGCACGGATCTGGCCTATGCCGGCCTGCGTCTGCACGAGCTCAGCGCAGACATCAATTTCGATTCGCGCGGCAACGGCCACGCCGACTCCCGCGTGGAACTGGGCCGGCTGCAGTACGGCGTGCAGACCCTTGAGCAGCTCCGCTACACGAGCACCGGCACGGTGGCCGCCCACCGTTTCAGCCTGCAGTTCGGCGCCCCGCCCTACACCGCGCAAACCGCCGGCACCGCAGGCTTCGCCGATGGGCGCTGGAGCGCGACCCTCGGTGAATTCAGGTTCAGCGACGGGGCGGATCTACAGCTCTCGCTGGCGGCACCGGCCCAGCTGGTGGCCACACTGGACGGCGATGAGCTGCGGCTCGAGCGCCTGTGCCTCCACGACGCGCAATCCACGTTTTGTGTCGGCGGCTCACGGCTCGCAGGCCAGAGCCAGTTCGCGCTCAGCGCCGTCAATCTGCCACTGCGAGCACTCACCGCCAGCCTCAGCGGCGACACGGACTTCGAAGGCAAGGTGTCGCTGGAGGCGCATGCCGAATCCACGCCGGCGGCCGCCTGGCTGGGTGAACTCAAGGCCACGCTCGCAGACGCGAGCCTGCACCATCACCTCAGTGGCGGCCGCGTTGAATCCTTCAGCCTGGGTGCCGGCAGGGTCGAGGCGACCATTGACGGCGCCGGACTGAGCGGCAATGTAGCCCTCGACGCAGGCGCCGCCGGCGGCATCACCGGCCGGATTGCCGCGCGCCGGGAAGCTGCGCCGTGGCGCGACTGGCCGCTCCGCGGTGAGTTGCGGCTGCAGACCCAGTCGCTGGGCTTCATCGACTCCTACGTCGCGCAGGTCGATCGGGTCAGCGGCCGGCTCGCGGCAAACCTGACAATCGCGGGTACGCCGGCGGCGCCGGCCCTGAATGGCGAACTGAAGGTCAGCGACGCCGAAGTCGACGCCTACCAGATCAATCTGGCGCTCCGTGACCTGAATTTCAACGCCCGCCTCAAGGACACCGTGCTGGTCATGGACGGCAGCGCCAATGCCGGCGGCGACGGCCACGCGCGCTTCGACGGCGAACTGGCGTGGCGCAATGCCCTGCCCTACGGTCACCTGCACCTCGCCGGGGAAAACCTGCGGATCGTCAACATCCCCGAGGCGCGCGTGCAAGCCTCGCCCGACGTGTACATGAAGTTCAACGGCCGCCGCATCGACGTGACCGGCACCGTGACGCTCCCCTACGCCCGGCTGCAGCGCCCGGATCAGCTCGCCAACGCCGCGCGCGCTTCCAGCGACGAAGTGATCGTCACGTCCAGCCGGACGCCACGTGCCGAAGGCTTCCAGGTCTACAGCGACCTGACGCTGCGCCTCGGCGAGCGCGTCACCATCGACACGCTGGGACTGGCCGGCCGCCTGAGCGGCAGCCTGCGCAGCATTGCCGATGATTCCGGATTCAACCGCGCCACGGGCGAGCTACAGGTCGAGGAGGGCAAGTACACCGCCTACGGACGCAGGCTCGATGTCGAGCACGGCCGCCTGCTCTACAGCAGCGGCCCGCTCAATGACCCGGCGATCGATCTGCGGGCGATCAAGAAATTTCCCGACATTACCGCCGGCGTCAATGTGCGCGGCACGCTGCGCCAGCCGCGCATGACCTTCTTCTCGGACCCGCCCGTCTCCCAGTCGCAGATCGTCTCACTGCTCCTGGCCGGCGGTTCGCTCGAAAGCGTGCAGAACACCAACGATCCGACGCAGCGCAGCAGCGCCGCCCGCAACAACATGCTGCTGCAGGGCAGCGCCCTGCTGTTCCAGCAGTTCGGACCCAAGGTCGGTCTCGACGAGGTCAGCGTGGAATCGGATCTGAACAACGAAACCTCGCTGGTGCTGGGCCGCTACCTCTCGCCGCGGCTGTACGTGGGCTACGGGATCAGCGTGGTCGAGGCGATCAACACCATCAAGATGCGCTACACCATCGGCGATCACTGGACGATCAAAAGCGAAGCCGGCACCGAGCGCAGCGCCGATCTCGTCTACACTATTGAACGCTAGGTGGCGGACGGCACGAAATAACAGGGGGAAGCCATGGCGGGGAGCATCTTCAACAAGGCTGCACAGGGCGCGGGCGAGACTGTGCCCGGCTGGTTCAGGAGACTGCCGTGGCTGGCGCTCATCGTCATCGCGGTGTTCCTCTATACCTCTTTCTATACCATTGATTCGGGCAACATCGGTGTCACCAAGACCCTCGGCACCGTCGATCTTGAGGAGGTGGGTCCGGGTCTGCACCTGCGGCTGCCCTTCATCACCGAGGTGCGCCAGTTTTCCGCCAAGGAAAACTCCTTCGATCTGACCGACCTGACGCCCAAGGCGGCGGACAACCTCTCACTCCGTGAGCTCGACGTCACGGTGTTCTACAAGGCGGCGCAAGACAAGATCGCCGACCTGACGGTCAAGTACTCGGCGACCGAGGAGCGCGGACCCCAGGGCGTGTTCTACCCCGCCTACGGGGTTGTCTGGCGGGAAGCGCGCGGCGCCGTCTACGAGGTGGTCGCCGGCATCGACTCGCTCCTGCTGCACAAGGAGCGCGAGATCCTGCAGGATTCGGTGCTCAAGCTGCTGCAGGCGCGTCTGGACGCCAAGGACCCGGGCGTGTTTTCGATCCAGCGCGTCGTCGTGCGCGCCCTCAACACCGACCCGTCGATCGAGCAATCCATTCAGCTGGCGGTGCAGAACCAGAAGAAACTGGAAGCGAAGAAGATCGAGGTGGAGATCGCTTCCAAGGAGGCGGATATCGAGGTCGCCAAGGCGCAGGGCATCGCCAGGGCGAACCAGATCATCAACGCCTCGCTCACCGCCGAGTACCTGCAGCACGAGATCAACATGGCGCTCGCCGAATTCGCCAAGCATGACGGGCAGGCGGTGGTGATCCCGGCCAACATGCAGGGGTTCCAGCTGATGCTCAACAGGGACGCCCTGCGCCGTGGCGTGGCGACACCCGTCAAACCGCCCTGAGCTGCCAGCCCCTAGCGCGGCAGGAGTTTTTCGATCCGCCGATCGGGCACCAGCCAGATCACGGCGACCACGCCATAAAGGATTCCGGCCAGCCAGGGCAGCCGGAAGGCCAGGACAATCGCGGCGGCGTAGATCACTACTGAGATGCGGCCCTTGAAATCACTCCCCAGCGCGCGCGCCAGCAGTGAATCGGGGGCGTGACTGGCGAGCAGCACCCGCGTCATGACGAAGTACGCGCAGCCCGAACCCAGCAGTAC
>DATFUG010000281.1:0-10137 GCA_035261025.1 Steroidobacteraceae bacterium
GGCCTTTCGTACCCTGCCGGCGGCCCCGGTCGAGATCGTGCGCGTGCCGCCGGAGATCGAGGCTGGCGCACCCTTGGGCTATGCGCAGCCGGCGCCGCTGGACGGCTCCCGCGCCGGCCGCTACTACATCAATCTCAGGGACACGGCGAACTGGCCGAAGCTGTCGCTGCCGACCCTGACCCACCACGAGGCGCTTCCGGGGCATCTGTGGCAGGCCGCGGTCGGCCTCGAGGGGAAAGAAACCCCGCTGCTGCGGCGCACGCTTATCGATTTCGACGCCTATGGTGAGGGTTGGGCCCTGTACGCCGAGCAATTGGCGGACGAGATGGGCATGTATGAAAACGACCCCCTCGGCCGCATTGGTTACCTGCAATACATGCTGTTTCGCGCCGTGCGGCTGGTGGTGGATACGGGCATACACGCCTTGCGCTGGAGCCGCGAGCGTGCCATCGCCTACATGATCGACGTATCGGCCTTGCCGCAAGACCGTGTGCGTGGCGAGATCGATCGGTATTGCATCTGGCCAGGCCAGGCCTGTACCTACAAGATTGGGCAGCTCGAATGGTTGCGGGCGCGCGAGGCCGCCAGGGCGCGTGCGGGTGCGCGCTTTGATCTCAAGGCCTTCCACGAAATCCTGCGCCGGGGCTGCATGCCGCTCGCCATGCTGGCGCGGGTCGCGAAGGACTACGGTTCGGGAAGTTAGGGCAGGGGAGGCAAGCCCGTCCAGCGCTCGCTGGCCTCCCAGAGCCGCTCCTGCTGCAAGAGGTCGCGGGCAAGGGGCGAGGCGGGCTGCTCGCGCTGATGTTCGTCGAAATACCGGCCCGTCAATGAGGCGACTTCTTCGGACAGTGCCAGGTACAGGCTCGTTTGCGCGCCGCGCTCGGCGTCGATCATCGGCCTGCAGGTCAGCCTGTAGAAGGCGCGCAGCCAGCGCGGCAGCAGGTGGGTTGCCACGACGCCGGGGTGCAGGCAATTGACGGTGACGTCATATCCGGCCAGTCGCCGCGCCAGCGCGAAGCTGAACATGACGTTGGCGAGTTTGGACTGTGCGTAGGCCTGTCTCGGGCGGTAGCGCGCTGCAGGAGCTTCAACGGACGCCAGGTCCAGGCGGCCGCGGTAGTGGACCCATGAAGCCACGTTGACGATGCGCCCGCCGGCAGCAATCCGGTCGAGCAGCAGGCGCGTGAGCAGGAAGGGGCCCAGGTGATTGGTCGCGAAACACAACTCGAAGCCGTCCGGCGAGCGGCGCCGCAAGGTGCTGACCATGCCCGCGTTGTTGATCAGCAGGGCAATGCCGCCGAAATCGCGCCGCACCGTCGCGGCGCAACGGCGCACGGATTCCAGCGAGGCGAGATCGCAGTGCACGGCGTGCAATTCAGCTGCGGGTACCGACGCAGCTAATTCATCGCACAGTTGAGTCGCGGCCCCCAGGTCACGGCACACCATCACGACGGCGTAGCCGGCCCGGGTGAGCCCCCGGCTCGTCACCCGGCCTATGCCATGCGTGGTACCGGTGACCACGGCGATTTTCCTGACGGTCATGCTCGAGGCTATGATGATCCGAATCCGCCATGCAAGCCCTGCTCCACAACGCGCCGCCGCTCGTGACCTTCCTGTTCGTCATGTCGATCACGCCTGGGCCCAACAACCTGATGCTGCTGAGTTCTGGCGCGCGTTTTGGCCTGCGCCGCACGCTCCCGCAGATTCTCGGGATCACGAGCGGGTTTCTGCTGCTCCTCACGGTGACCTACGCCGGTGTGGGCGCCGTGGTTCTGGCCTATCCGGCGCTGAAGAGCGTACTCACGGTGGCCTGTGTGCTGTACCTGCTGTGGCTCGGGTTCCGGCTGCTGCGCGCCGGCGACCCCAGCGCGGGGGATGCGGCAAGAGGGGAGAATGCCGGGGCTCGGCCCCTGAGTTTCTGGGAATCCACGCTCTTTCAGCTTGTGAATCCGAAGGGCTGGGGCGCCGCCGTTCCTGCCATCGGCATCGTGGCGCGCGATGGTCTGTCGCCGGGCTACGCCGTGATCCTGCTGCTGGCGGCGGGTCTGGTCGTCAATCCGCCGTGCATCCTGGTGTGGACCCTGTTCGGTGCCTCGGTCAGGCCGTTGCTGGCCGTACGCTGGATTCGCCGCGTCTTTAATGCGCTGATGTGCGCCCTGATCCTGGCGACGGCCTGGTGGATGCTCCGGCCTCTGCTGGCACACTGACGCCGTGCCCGGCGCGCGAGGAACCTGAATCCGTGGTCACCGATCAACCCGCCAGGCGCTGGCTCAATCGCACGGTCATTGGGATTGGCCTGGCGTCCTTGTGCAGTGACTGGTCACACGAGATCGCTACGGCCGTGCTGCCCGCGTTTCTGGCCACGATGGGCGCGGCCGCGGCCTGGCTCGGCTTCATCGAAGGGACCGCCGACGGCCTCGCCAGCTTTGCGAAGCTGGTCTGCGGCTTTTATTCAGACCGATTGCCGCGGCGCAAGCCGCTTGCGGTGGCCGGCTACATCCTGACCGCGCTCGGCACGGCCTCCCTCGGGTTTGCGGCGAGCGCCTGGCAGGTGCTGGCCGCCCGCTCCACGGCGTGGCTGGGGCGCGGCGTGCGCACGCCGGTGCGCAAGGCGCTGCTGGCTGCCGCGGTGACGCGCGAGGCCTACGGCCGGGCCTTCGGCTTCGAGCGCATGTTGGACACGCTCGGTGCCATCATCGGTCCGATCACGGCACTGATCCTGCTGCAGCTGCTGCAGCACGATTACGCGCGGATTTTCACCCTGACGGTGATACCGGGGCTGGCCGCGGCGGCCCTGATGGCCTTCGCGGTACAGGAGCGAGGGCGGGCAGTGGCCGTGCGGGAGCGCTTCCGGGCCAGCTTGCGCGCGCTGCCACTGCGTTTCCGGCGGCTGCTGGTCGCCGTAGGCCTGTTCGGACTGGGCGACTTTGCGCATACCCTGCTGATCCTCCTGGCCGTCCAGCAGTTGACGCCGGCGTACGGCGCGGTCACGGCGGTCACGGCCGCCACGGGGCTGTACATCCTGCACAACGTGCTGTACGCCGCGTTCTCGATGGTCGCGGGCGCGGTCGCCGACCACATGAACAAGGGCCGATTGCTGGCGTTGGGGTACGCGCTCGCTGGCGCCATGGCGCTGGCGATTGTGCTATTGCCGCCCGGCCTGTGGACGCTGGCGCTGATTTTCGTGCTCGGCGGTGTCTCTGTGGCCGTCTGCGAAACCGCGGAAGATTCCTATTGCGCCGAGCTCGTGGACGACACCCGGCACGGCATGGCCTTCGGGACGCTCGCCACCGTGAATGGCATCGGCGATTTTGCCTCGAGCCTGATCGTTGGTGGACTGTGGACAGCCTTTGGCGCGCCGGTCGCCTTTGCCTACAGTGCCGTGCTGCTGCTGGCCGGCTCCCTGCTGGTGCTGCGTTCTTCCTGAATTTCCGGATCCAAGCCCGGGAAGTTTGCGCCTCGCGGTGACACAATGGCGATCATGAGACAGCTGTGGGTCATTGCGTTCCTGGTGGGAGCGGCGCTCAATCTTGGGGCCGCGGACCTGTCCATGCCGCCGCCGGTCAGCGCTGCGGAACCGGCCAGCACTGCGGAGCCGGCCAGCGATGCGGACCAGCCAACGGAAATATTGATCGAGGCGCCCGAGCCGCGCTACGTCGCGCCCACGCGCCGGGATCGCATCGGCCGCATCTGGGCGCCGGTCTACATCAATGACAAGGGGCCGTTCCGCATGGTGCTGGATACGGGAGCCAGCCGCTCGGGGATCATCGCGCACGTGGCCACGGACCTGGGTCTGGTGCCCGACGCTTCGGACCCGGTGATGCTGCAGGGCGCGACCGGATCACAGGTCGTACCCACCGTCCGTGTCGAGACACTGCTGGTCGGTGACGTGCTGATCAAGGGCTCGAAACTGCCGATACTGAGAGACGCGCTGGGCGGTGCCGAAGGCATCTTGGGCAATGAGGGACTCGTGGACCGCCGCGTGTACATCGATTTTCGCCACGACCTGATCATCATTTCCCGCTCCCATGATCAGCGCGCCGGTGCCGGCTTCATGACGATACCCTTCTCGCTCGAGCACGGTCGTTTGCTGGTGGCACTCGTGCAGCTGGGACGTGTGCGGGCCAAGGCCATCATCGACACGGGCAGTCAATCGACGGTGGGGAACATGGCGCTCCGGGACGCCCTGGCGAGTCGGCACAGCAGGGAGGAGCCGACGGTTGACCAGCTCCAGGGCGTCACCGAGGAGATTGAGCAGGGTGAAGGCCACTCCGCACCGCCCATTGAGTTCGGACCGATCGAGATTCGCACCCTGCACATGACCTTTGCGGACGCGCACATTTTCAAGGTCTGGCGCCTGACGAACGAGCCCGCGCTGCTGATCGGCATGGACGCGCTGGGTACGCTCGATACGCTGATCATCGACTACCGGCGCCACGAGCTGCAGCTGCGCATGCGCGAGGGCATCTAGGCGCACGCGCAGAGGCGGCCCGGGAGGGCAGGGCGTCGGCGGCGGCTACTTCTCGATCACGGTCCCGTCGACGATTCGCACGGCCGCACCGACGGCCAGCTTGGGCTCCTGGTCCTGTGACACCGTGGTTTCAGTCCCGTTGTCAAAGCGCACCCTGATGTCATAGTGCGTCCCGGCGCGGACTTTTTTCTCGATCTTGTTGCCCAGCACCGCGCCGCCAGCGGCGCCGGCGATCTTGGCGATGGTCTTGCCATTGCCACCGCCGATCTGGTTGCCGATGATGATCCCGGCCAGGCCGCCGGCTACGGCGCCGACTCCGCTCCCCTTGCCTTCGACTTTGACCGGCGTGATCGAAACGATCACGCCGCAGTCGCTGCACACGCTCATGGGTGTGCGCGCCGGCGCGCGGCTGGGCGCCGGGACGACATCGGCGGTCGAAGCAGGGGCAGCCTCGTGCTGCGTTTTCCTGCTCGTCGTCTTATGAGCCACAGGTACGGGCGCCGGCGCCGGCTCATTCGCAGCGGCTGGCGGCGCGGCGGGCGCGGTATCGGCCGCGGGTGCAGTATCCGCAGCGGGCGGCGTCGATGAAGGCGCGGGCGCCTGGCCACAGGCCTGAAGCACGGCGACCACGACAATCAAACTGGCGCAATGCGCCGCAATCCGGAAGGGTCTGGATGATGTACGCATGATTGCTACACTCATGGTGTCGATTCCTGGATGCGCAATCTACCGCAATGAGTCCGCAATACAACCCTGACCTGCTGTGCAGCGCATGAACCAGCACGCCGGCAGGGGCGAGCGCTACCTGACGGTCGAGCTGTCCCGGATCCATCTGCTGCGTGGCGGAAAACGGATCTTGCGCGACCTGCGCTGGCGTATCCG
The DNA here is from genome assembly GCA_035261025.1 of Steroidobacteraceae bacterium. Lineage (GTDB taxonomy): Bacteria > Pseudomonadota > Gammaproteobacteria > Steroidobacterales > Steroidobacteraceae > FEN-1191. The sequence continues at coordinate 5,354 of DATFUG010000281.1, forward strand.
GCCCGGACAGCGCTGGATCCTGCGCGGCGAGAACGGTGCGGGCAAGACGCAGCTGCTGAAGCTTATTGCGGGCGATGTCTGGCCGCAGCCGCGCGACGGCACGCGGCGCAATTACCGCTGGCGCCATCAGCTCTACACCGAGCCGCAGGGCGTCAAGGAGGAAATCGCCTATGTCGGCGCGGAGCGACAGGATCGCTACGAGCACTACGGATGGGACCTGCGCGTGACCGAAATCGTCGGCACCGGGATCGAGCGCAGCGATGTACCACTGCGCGCGCTGAGCGCAGCCGAGCGCTCGCACGTCGCGCGCCTGCTGCGCCGTGTGGGTATCGAGTCACTCGCCAGGCGACGCTTTCTGACACTTTCCCAGGGCGAGCGGCGCCTGGTGCTGCTGGCGCGCGCGCTGGCCTGGCGACCGGCCCTGCTCCTGCTCGACGAGCCGCTCAACGGCCTGGACCAGCGGCATCGCGGGAGAATGCTGGCGGCCATCGGGAGCCTCCGGCATTGGGCCCTCCCCTGGGTTTACGTGACCCACCGCATTGAAGAACTGCCCGCGGGTGTGACTCACCAGGCGCGATTGCTCGGAGGGCAACTGCGCACCGGTCTTTGGCGGCCGTCGCGGCCGCGGCGCCCCTCAACAGTTGCGGTGCGGAAGACTTCTCTCCTGCCGGGCGCGCGCGCCACGCGGGCGCGCAGGTTGATTGTGCTGCACGGTGCCTCAATCTGGCGCGACGGGGCGCGCGTCCTGCACCGGCTCACGCTGACGATCAGTACGGGTGATTGCTGGATCGTGCATGGCCCTATCGGGAGCGGCAAGTCCACGCTGCTGGCCGCGCTCCATGGCAATCACGGCGTCGCTGCCGGGGGAACGATCTGGCGCCTCGGCCAGGGGAGCGGTGCCGCTCTCAGCGAATTCCAGCGGCGTACGGGCTACGTGGCGCCGGAACTGCAGGCGGCCCTGCCGCGCCAGCTCAGTGCGCTCGAGGCGGTAGTGGCGGGGAGCCGCGGCGCCTTCGGACTCGATGGTGCCGTCCGCAGTCTTGAGCACCGCGTGGCCCTGCGAGCACTGCGTGGGGTTGGGGCCGCGACGCTGGCGTCGCGCCGCTTGAGCGAGCTGTCCTATGGCCAGGCTCGCCGCGTGCTGTTTGCACGCGCGCTGGTGCGGCGCCCTGATATTCTGCTGTTTGACGAACCCTATGTGGGCCTCGATGCGCTGAACCGGGCGCGACTCGGGGCCCTGGTCAATCGTATCGCCACCGATAATCATGCCGTCGTGATCGCCTGCCACCATCGTGACGAATGGCCGCGTTGCGCCACGCACGAGCTCGAGTTGCGGCGCGGCGTCGCCCGCTATTGCGGGCCGCTGCGCGAGCCGCCGGTGCCGGCAGGAGCGCCGCGCCGATGAATCGCAGGACCGCCCTGGTGCTGCTCTCGGCGGCGGCGCTGCTGATCGCCGCGGGCGCCTGGCGATGGCACACGGCACGCGTTCCGGTGCAGGGCGTCGTGACCATTGCCGGGGGCGACGCCGGCGGCCTGCCACGGGCGGATGCGGACGCCGAGGGCTTTGACGCCAAGGCGTTGCAGGCGGCCGTGGAACTGGCGCGCGCACCGCAATCCGGTGGCCTGCTCGTCACGCGCCACGGGCATCTGGTGGTGGAGCGCTATGTTGGCCATGCCGGTGTCGACACCTTCGTTGATGGCGGAGAATTCTCCGACGCGCTGCTGATGGTGGCCGTTGGTATTGCGGTAGCGCAGTACGGGCAGCCCGCGCCCGCGCTGTCCAGCGCCGATCCCGGTCCACTGACTGCGTTCATTGCCAGGACCAGTGGGCTGGCTTACCCGCTGTTCCTGTCGAGGAACGTGTGGCAACCACTGAACGCCGCGTCCGCGCGCTGCGTGGGCATACAGGTATCGGCGCGCGCGGTGGATTGGCTGCGTGTGGCCGAGCTGCTGCTGCACGATGGCCGGTTTGAGGGCACGCAGGTCGCGCCGCCCGGCTGGGTGCTGCGGATGCGCCCGTCGGCCAGTGGCGGTGACCGGCCAGGCACCGGCCTTCATGGCAAGGCGGCGACGCCAGGCGCTGAGTCCTTCGCCAGCGACGATACCTTCTACATGAGCGGGTCCGCCGGGACGCGCCTGTGGCTGGTCCCGCGGCTCGACCTTGCAATCCTGAGCTTTGGCAGTTCCGCGGCCGACAGGGCCGATGAGACGCGACTGCCCAATGCGTTGATTCGTGCGCTGCGCGATCGCCCACCTTCGACGGGCGTCGACCTGCGTGATCTGGTGCCGAATCACTGATGCGGCGCTCCAGCTGAGGGACGATACGTGCGACCGTTGCTGACAATCTTTTTCATCTGCGCGGTCGACGTGCTGGGCTTTGGCGTCATCGTGCCGCTCGTGCCCTACATGGCCGACCGGTTTGGCGCGGCACCGTGGGTGATCACCGCCATTCTCGGCAGTTATTCGCTGTGCCAGCTCATTGCGGCGCCGTTGTGGGGCCGGCTCAGCGATCGCTATGGGCGCCGACCGATACTGATCATTGGCATGGCGGGCGCCTGCCTGTCATACCTGTTGCTGGGCTTGGCGCCCGGATTGTCCTGGCTCCTGCTGTCGCGGATGCTGAGTGGATTCATGGCCGGCAATATTTCCGCGGCCATGGCCTATGCCGCGGATGTGAGCTTGCCCCAACACCGCGCCCGCGCGCTGGGCACGGTCGGGGCCGCGATCGCCGTGGGTTTCATGATCGGTCCCGCCCTTGGGGGCGTACTGGTTGGCAACGACGTGCGCTCGGCGAGCTTCCTGCTTCCGGCGCTGGTGTCGGCCGCCTTGAGCATCGTGGCGATGGTGCTGGTGACGGTGCTGCTGCGCGAGAGCGTAGGTGCCGCGGAGCGCCAGGTGAATCGCAATCGAGCCCGGCCCGCGACGGTGCTGCACACACTGGCCGCGCGTCCGGCCCTGCGCTGGCTGGTGCTTGCCGGAGTGCTCGTCACTTTTTCGCAATCGACGCTGGAATCGATCGTCGCGCTGTGGGGGCTGAAGCGCTTTGGTATCGGCCCACGCTCCGTCGGTCTGATCCTGTTCGGCCTGGCGGCCATCACCGTGGCGATGCAGGGCGGCCTGGTGCGGGTGCTGGCGCCGCGCTTCGGCGAACAGCGCCTCGCCATCGGCGGCATTGCGGCCTATGTCGGTGGCCTGGCTCTTGCCGGTCTGGCACCGACACTGCTCACGGCGATCGGCGGCCTGGCGCTGTGCGGGTTTGGATCGGGCGCCTTCAGTCCGAGCGCTGCCGCGCTCGCTTCGCGACAGGCGGATGCCGGCAATCGCGGCGTCGTCATGGGCACTTACCAGGCGGGCACTTCCCTGGCGCGCGTGCTGGGGCCTTTCAGCTCCGGATTCATTTTCGGGCGCTTCGGGCCGGGCGCGCCGTTCCTGGTCGGCGCCCTGGTGACCCTGCAGGCGTTGTGGTGCATGCTGGCTGCAAGACGCGCCGGCATCCGGGATGCTCAACGGTGATTCACGATTTCGAAGGCAAGCGAGCGGTGATGGCCTCCACCCGTTTTTATATCGCGCCGGGCGCGCAACTCATTGGAGACGTGCGGCTCGGGGATTCGGCCAGCGTCTGGTTCAATGCCGTGCTGCGGGCCGATGATGAATTCATCGAGATTGGCGCGGGCAGCAATGTGCAGGACGGCACGATCATCCACTGTGACAAGGGAATGCCCACGATCGTCGGCCGCAACGTCACCATCGGACATCGCGTGCTGCTCCACGGCTGCACGATCGGCGATGACAGTCTCGTCGGGAACGGCGCGATCGTACTCGATGGCGTTCGAATCGGGGCACACTGTCTGATCGGCGCCGGCGCGATGCTGACGCCGGGCAAGGAAGTCCCGGACGGCAGCGTCGTCATGGGCGCCCCCGCGCGCGTGGCGCGCCCCGTCGGCGAGCGCGAGCTGGCCCTGATCGAGCGGGGCGCGCGTTCCTATCAGGAGCGCGTGCTGCGCTATCTGGCGGAGCCCGGGTTGAGCCCGGGCGGCTAGCTCCCGCGCGATCCTAGTTATCGCGCAAGGCCGACGCCACGGGAAGCCGCGCTGCGCGCAGCGCGGGATAGAGCCCGCCGATGACGCCAATGGCGAGCGCCCACGTCATTCCCGTCCACAGGAGCGGTGCCGTGACCTTGAAATCAAAACTGAGCTGCCCAACCCCACCGGCGATACTCGAGGCGGTAAAGCCGTTGAAGATGAGCCAGGCCAGCAATCCGCCCAGCGCGCCGCCGAGGAGTGCCAGCAGCATGGTCTCGATCATCACGGCCACGACCACGGCGACGCCGCGGAATCCAATCGCACGCAGGGTGGCGATCTCGCGCGCCCGGGCGGCTACGGCCGCGAACATGGTATTGAGCGCGCCGAAGACCGCGCCAATTGCCATGATGGCGCCCACGACCATCCCGATGATGCGGATCACTTTGGTGATGGTCTCGGACTGCTTGCCGTAGTATTCCGTCGTCGTCGACACGTCGACATTCAGGCGCGGATCGGCGCTCAGCGCCGCCTTGAACTGGCTGAAGGCACCCGGGTCCGTCAGCCGCACGAATACCGAGGACAGCGAGGATCCACGGCGGTAGGCGGCACCGACGTCGGTGGCATCGGCCCAGATCTCCGACTCCAGCGCGTCGTGCGTCTCAAAAATCCCGACGACCTTCCACCGCTGCACTCCCAGCCTGACTTCGCGGCCGATTTCCAACCCGGCAAACTGGCGCTGTGCGCCCCGGCCCGCGACCAGCT
>DATFUG010000282.1:0-20288 GCA_035261025.1 Steroidobacteraceae bacterium
GACGATGCTCACGCCGAGCGGGTGGCGAAGTTCCGAGCCGGTGCCGGTCCCGAACATCAGCGGGAGGGCACCGAACATGGCCGCCACGGTGGTCATCAGGATGGGACGGAAGCGCAGCAGACAGGCCTGGTAGATCGCCTCGCGCGGCGACATGCCCTCCTGCCGCTCGGCCTGGATGGCGAAGTCGATCATCAGGATGGCATTCTTCTTGACGATGCCAATGAGCAGGACGATGCCGATCAGGGCAATGATGGTCAGCTCGTCCCCGGCCAGCATCAGTGCAAGCAGCGCGCCGATGCCGGCCGAAGGGAGCGTGGAGAGAATCGTGACCGGATGAATGAAGCTCTCGTAGAGCACACCCAGCACGATATACATCACGACCACGGCGGCGAGCAGCAGCAGCAGCTCGTTGCTGAGGTTGTCGCGAAACGCCAGCGCCGCCCCCTGGAACGTAGTGCTGATGCTCTCGGGCAGCCCGATGGCCAATTCGGTGCTCTCGATCGCCTTGACGCCCGAACCGAGCGAGGCGCTCGGGGCGAGATTGAAGGAAACAGTGCTCGATGGAAACTGGGCCTGGTGGTTGATCAGCAGCGGGCGAGTCTCTTGCTGGACCGTGGCGATGGCGGACAGGGGCACCTGGCCGCCGCCCGCCGAGGGCACGTAGATTGAGGCCAGCGACTGGAGCGAGCCCTGCAGGGAGGGGTCGGCCTCGATGATCACCCGATACTGGTTGGACTGCGTGAAGATCGTCGAGACGATGCGCTGGCCGAAAGCGTCGTACAGGGCATTGTCGACCGTGCCGACGCTGATGCCGAATCGGGCGGCGCTGTTGCGGTCAATGACGACCGCGGCGGACAGCCCATTGTCCTCCTGGTTGCTGGTCACATCGGCAAACTCCGGCAGCGTGCGCAGTTGCGCCACCAGCCGCGGCGTCCAGGAGGCCAGCGCCGCCGTGTCGGAGGCCTGCAGGGTAAATTGATACTGCGTGCGGCTGACGGTGGCATCCAGCGTCAGATCCTGCACCGGCTGCATGTACAGCGTGATGCCTGATACCCCGGCAATCTCATCCTGCAAGCGGCGCGCAATCTCGGTGGCCGTGGCGCTGCGGTCGCTGCGCGGCCTGAGGTTGATCAGGAACCGTCCGCTGTTGAGCGTGACGTTGCTCCCGTCGACGCCAATGAAGGAGGACAGACTCGCGACATCCGGATCGCGCAGCAGGGCCGCGCCCAGCGCCTGCTGGCGATCGGCCATGGCCGCATAGGAGACGGATTGAGTGGCCTCGGACACGCCCTGGATGATTCCCGTGTCCTGCGTCGGGAAAAAGCCTTTCGGTATCAGGATGTACAGGAGTGCCGTCAGCACCAGGGTGCCCACGGCGACGGCGAGCGTCAGGCGCTGATGGTTGAGCACCCAGGTCAGTTGCCGCCCGTACCCGCGCACCAGTCCGGCGAACCACGGCGCATAGGCCTGCGGCTGCGCGGCGTGCTCCTGCGCTGAGCGCGTGCGCAGCAGCTTCGCGCACATCATCGGCACCAGGGTGAGCGACACCAGCGCGGAGATCAGGATGGTGACCGCCAGCGTCACGGCGAATTCGCGGAACAGCCGGCCCACGACGTCCTGCATGAACAGGAGTGGGATGAGCACTGCCACCAGCGAGACGGTCAGCGAGATGATCGTAAAGCCAATCTGCTTCGATCCCTTCAATGCCGCTTCGAGCGGCGCATCGCCCTGCTCCAGGAAGCGCGAGATATTCTCGATCATGACGATCGCATCATCGACGACGAAGCCGGTGGCGATGGTGAGCGCCATCAGGGACAGATTGTTCAGGCTGAAATGCGCCAAGTACATCACCGCAAAGGTACCGATCAGGGACAGGGGCACCGAGAGGGCGGGAATGACGGTGGCGGGAACATTGCGCAGGAACAGGAAGATCACCAGCACCACGAGGACCACGGCGAGGATGAGCTCGAAGCGCACGTCCCGGATCGAGGCGCGGATTGTGGTGGTCCTATCGGTCAGCACCTGCAGCTCGACCCCGGCGGGGAGCGAGGCCTGCAGGGTGGGCAGGAGCTTTTTGATGCTGTCGACGACGTCGACCACGTTCGCGGCGGGCTGGCGCTGCACGTTGATCAGCAGCGCCGGCGTCGAATTCATCCAGCCCCCGAGCTTGGTGTTCTCGGCGCCCGCGACCAGGGTCGCCACATCGCTGAGCCGCACGGCGGCTCCGTTGCGGTAGGCGATGATGATGCTGCCGTATACGGCCGCGCTCATCAGCTGGTCGTTGGCGTTGATCGTGTAGGCGCGCGTCGGACCGTCGAAGGTCCCCTTCGGTCCATTCTGGTTGGCCACGCCGATGGTGGTGCGCAGGTCATCGAGATTCAGGCCGAACGCCGCCAGCGCCGCGGGGTTGATCAGCACCCGCACCGCCGGGCGCTGGCCGCCGCTGAGGCTGACCACGCCGACCCCTCTGAGCTGGGCGATTTTCTGGGCGATGCGCGTGTCCGCCAGATCCTCGACGCTGGTCAATGGCATGACCTTGGACGTCAGCCCGAGGGTCAGCACCGGCGCGTCGGCGGGGTTGACCTTGGCATAGATCGGCGGTGCCGGCAGGTCCTGGGGCACGAGATTCTGTGCCGCGCTGATCGCGGCCTGCACCTGCTGCTCGGCGATATCGATGTCGAGGCTCAGGTCGAACTGCAGCGTGATGACCGAGGCGCCGGCCGAACTCGTCGAGGACATCTGACTGAGGCCCGGCATCTGCCCGAACTGTTTTTCCAGTGGCGCGGTGATGGCGGAGGTAATGACCTCGGGACTGGCGCCCGGATAGAAGGTCTGCACCTGGATGGTGGGGTACGCCACTTCCGGAAGCGCCGAGAGCGGCAGTTGCAGATAGCCCACCGCGCCGACGATCAGGATCGCGATCATCAGCAGCGTCGTCGCTACGGGCCGCAGGACGAATATGCGGGACGGATTCATCGGTGCCAATCGACGCGGGTAAGGGCGGGCGAGCGCGCCCGGCGGCTCAGGGAGTTCCCGCTGCGCCGCCCTGCGGTCGGCGGTGATGGCGTGCGCCGGCTGCTTTCGCGGCAGCCGCCGCCGGTGCCTGGGCGGCCGTGGCCTGCGGGAGCACCACCGTGGCCCCGTCGCGCAGGCGATCGCCCCCCTCGGTCACCACCAGGTCTCCGGCCTTGAGCCCCGAGGCGACCGCCACACGTTCGCCGTCGGCGGTGCCGATGGCCACCGGTCGGACCGAGACCGTGCTGTCCGGATTGACCAGGTAGACGAAGGTGCTGTTGGCGCTATTCGGAGCCCCGTGCTGAACGGCGGCAACGGGAATGATGATCCGGTTCTTCAGGACATCCTGCAGCAGCCGGATGTTGACAAACTGGTTGGCAAACAGCGCCCCGTCCTTGTTGTCGAACAGCGCACGCATCTTGATGGTGCCGGTGGTCGGATCGATCTGATTGTCGAGGCTCTGGAGCGTGCCGTCGGCCAGCTTTGCGGTGTTGGCGCGATCGTAGGCCTCGACGCTGAGCGCCGCGCCGTCGCGCAGCCGCTCCTGGATCGCCGGCAGGTTGTCTTCGGGCATCGGGAAAATGACGGAGACCGGCTGCAGCTGGGTCACGACAACGATGCCGTTGGCGTCACCCGGGGTCACGTAGTTGCCCTGATCCACCTGCCGCAGGCCCACCTGGCCGGACGCGGGCGACACGATATGCGTGTACTGGAGGTTGAGTTTCGCGGCGCTGACCTGCGCTTCATCACTGGCCACGGTGCCCTCGTACTGCTGGACGAGCGCCTTCTGGGTATCGAGTTGTTGGGCGGCAATCAGACCCTGAGCCAGGATGTCCTGGAAGCGCTGCTGATCGACACGCGCATTGGCCAGCAGCGCCTGGTCGCGCCGCAGATTGCCCTGCACCTGCTCGAGGGCCGCCGTAAACGGGCGCGGGTCAATCTGCGCCAGGAACTCGCCTTGACGCACCAGCTGCCCTTCCTTGAAGGCGATCTGCTGCAACTGCCCGCTGATCTGCGTCTTGACCGTCACGGTCGCCAGTGGCGTCACGGTACCCAGCGCGGGCAACTGGATGGCAATGTCCCCGGTGGTGGCCGTGGCGACCGCGACAGCCGCGGGTGCATTGAGGCCCCCTCGGCCCCCGGGACCGCCGGCCTGCGATTGCCGCGCGTGATAGATGAACCAGCCCATGGCGATCACCAGACCTGAGCTGATCCCCACCCACAGGGCGAAGCGCGAGAGCGGGCCCCGCGAGATCCGGACTTCCTCCCCCGGTGTGTTTGACTCTACTTGCAAGGAATGATCGGGCGGTCGTTCGTGAGGGCGTCAGTTGACACTATAACCTCGCCCTTCCAGGCAAGTCTTCTGGGCGCGCATATAGTCGGCGCGGCGGGCCTCGGCATCGGCCGCGGCCGCTCCGCCGAGCGGCTCAGTGGGATCAAAGCCGCTCTGGTTGCTGGCCCAGCGGTGACACTCGTAACGATCGGTAGACTGCTGCGCGTCGCTCTGGCCATTCTTGGGATAGGCGTAGAGCTCGGGACTGGTCGGTGCCGAAGTGCTGGCCGAAGCCGAGTCCGGCGGCGGTGTGCTCACGACGTATTCCTCCCGCTCCGGCCGCCACAGGTAGTAGGTGCCGTCGGCGTAGTAGTACGGCACTCCCCCGAACCATACGGTGGTGTAGAAGGGTGGCAGGAAACGGATGCCGATGCCGAAGGGCGGCGCCACGACGATGAATCGCGGTCCCCAGGGGCGATACCACGCTCCGCCGTGGAAGTAATAGTCGCCGCCGCGATAGGGCACGCGATAACCGCCCTGGGGAAGCGCGCGAAATGCGGCGCCGCGCCCCGGATAGTAGTGTCCGTGGTTGTAGCGATTGTCGTAGACGTAGCCGCGATGTGAGTCGCGCGCCTCAGCGGTAGCGGCGATAGCAGACAGCGCGAGCAGCATCAGCAATGCAATCGCAGTCGGCCTGAGGGGTGGGGTGTTCATGTGTGACTCCTTCGCGCGAGCGGCCGCGCACTACTTGACCGTGTATCCGCGGCCTTGCAGGCACGCGCTGACGGCGCGGCGGTAATCGCTGGCCATCTGGTCCAGGGCGTAGCTCTGCCTATCGTACCGCGCGTCAATGCGCCGCTGGGTGTCGGCGGCCCGTTCGGCTCGCGCCGAGTCGGAAGCCGCGCCCAGCACGGCGCCCGCCACCGCGCCGATCAGCGCTCCGCCCGCCGCTTCGCGCGGACGCGAGACGACGGCGCCGAGAATCGCGCCCGTCGCGGCACCGGCAGCGGCGTCCGAGCCGGGCGGCGGCATGGCGACGACCTCGACCCGCTGGTGAGGCGCCGCCTGCGCGACGCTGGGATCGAAGCCGCTTTGGCGCACGGCCCACAGGTGACACTCGTAGCGATCGCGATCGAGCTGCGCGGCGCTCTGGCCCTCGGCGGGGTAGACGTAGACGCGCGTGTCGGGGAGCGGCGCCACAGTGGCGGCAGGTGGAGCAGGTACCGCCATCGGTTCGCTGGCGCATGCGACCAGCAGCAGGCCGGTCCCGGCCAGCAGCACCGCACGGGGAAAGCCCAAAGATGAAGAAGTCTTCATGAAAGCACTCATGGCCTGGTGCGGCTCAGGGTGTCTGCGCAGGCTCCGTCGGCGCCGGGCGCGCGTCGCGCCGCGCTGTCCACTTCGCTTGCAGCTGCGCCAACAGCTGCGGCAGCTGCGCCTGCTGGGCGGGGCTCAGCACCGCATAGACCTGCTGCTCGACCTCGCTCAGGTTCTGGATCCGTTGGGCGGCGCGCGCCTGGGCCGCCTGCACGGCCGCGGCATGATTGGGATCGCCCGGATTGCCCAGGGCGGGCAGATCGTTCAGTTCCGGTGCGGACTGCGAGCGCCACTGCGCTTTGGCATTGTCGGTGATGCTGCGGATCTGCTGCTTCTGAGTGTCGCTCAGATTCAACTGGTGCAGCACCTGCATCAGGCCGCCATCCATGCCGCGATGGTGCATACCGCCACCGGCGTGGTGCCATGCCGCCGGCGGCGGTGTCGCCGTGGTGGAGTCCGCGGGCACCGTAGCCCACGCCGAGCCGGCACCGCCGAGCAGCGCAAGTAGCGCGAGCGCTTCACCATGAAACCGTGTCTTTTCGCTCATCGTCATCCTCCAGAGTCGTTACTGGGCTGGCATAAAGTTAAAACGCCTCACTGGGCGTTCGGTTGACCGGTGACGATGGCACCGCATCACTCTTGGTTGACCTCAGGTTCAGGGGGTAAGTTCACGACCTTGGCGCACGGCTTGATGCTCCGGCCACGCGGCGGATACCATCGCCCGCGGTGGGCGTAAGCAATTGAATTTACCGGGCCATTCTTCCTCATGAAGATGCCGCTGCCATGAGCGCCCAGCTGCAATGGGTGCGCTCGAAACTGCGCTATCTGCCGGCCGTGGCATCGCTCCTGGTGTTCGCGTTGGCGATCTTCGCGCTGCATCGCCTGGCCGGGGAGTTTCATCTCTCCGAGGTCCGGTCGGCGTTCCATTCCATTCCAGCGCCCTCATTCGCGCTGGCACTGCTGTTCGCGGCCCTCAGCTATTTCCTGCTCACGCAGTACGAACGGCTGGCAATGCGCTATGCCGGCGCCGAACTGCCGTATTCACGCATCGCCTTCACTTCGTTTATCGCCTACTCCATCGGCCACAACCTGGGGGTGTCGGCGCTCTCCGGAGGCGCCATCCGCCTGCGCCTGTATTCGGCGGCGGGCCTTTCCGGTCCGCAGATCGCACAGATCGTCGCTTTCGGATCGCTGACGTTTGTGCTCGGGGCGACGACGCTCACGGCTGTCTCGCTCATTGTCGATGCCGGCGCGGCCTCCTCGCTCCTGCATGCGAGCCGCGCGGTCGCCATTGGCGGAGGGACGGTGCTCCTGGTTCTGGTCGGCGTGTACCTGGGAGCCATTGCTTTGCGTCGCGCGCCGCTGGCGCTGCGCGACTGGAGCGTGCCTACGCCTTCCATACGGCTGACGCTGCAGCAGATCACGGTGTCGGCACTCGACCTGTTGTGCGCCAGCGCCACGCTCTACGCGCTGCTGCCGACGGCCAGTGACGTCACCTTTTGGGCGTTTGCCGGTCTGTTCATGGTTGCGTTGTCGGCGGGCGTGCTCAGTGCCGTGCCCGGCGGATTGGGCGTATTCGAGGCCGTCTTCGTGGTGCTGCTGCCCGGCGTACCGCCCTCGCAACTGCTGGGCGTGCTGATTGCCTACCGGCTGGTCTACTACGCGCTGCCCTTCCTGATCTCGATCGGGCTGCTCGTGGGCCATGAGCTCTGGCCGCAGCGACACCGGATCGTGCGGGCGGCGAGCTGGACCGGGCGCTCGCTCAATCTCATCGCACCCCAGGCGACCGCGGTGCTCTGCTTCGGTGCCGGCCTGGTGCTGCTCCTCTCGGGTGCCACTCCGGGACTGACGGCACGCCTGGCGGCCCTGCAGGAGATTCTGCCCCTGCCGGTGCTGGAGTTGTCCCATCTGGTCGGGAGCGCGGTGGGCGCAGCACTGCTCATCCTGGCGCGCGGACTGTACCGGCGCATCGACGGTGCCCGGCTCATCGCGCTGTGGCTGCTCGGTGCCGGCATCGTCGCCTCACTGCTCAAGGGACTCGATTGGGAAGAGGCCGTGGTGCTGGCCTGCGTGGCGGCCGTGCTGGTCGCGACGCGCCATCAGTTCCACCGCCGCGCCTCGCTGCTGAGCGAGCCGCTCTCGCCGATGTGGATCGCGAGCGTGTGCATCGCGATCGGCGCCAGCACCTACATCGGAGTGCTGGCCTATCGCAGGATCCCGTACGCCAACGAACTGTGGTGGCAGTTTGCCTTTGACGCGAACGCGCCGCGAATGCTGCGCGCGACCCTGGCAGCGGCACTGGTGCTGGGCGGCTATGCGCTGTTGCGGCTGCTCAGGCCCGCGCGGCTCGAGCAAACCGATGAACCGGTCGAGGCGTCCCGCCTGCTGGAACTGGTGCGAGCCTCCGGCGACGGGGCCGCCAATCTGGCGCTGCTGGGTGACAAGCGGCTGTTCTTCAATGAAGCCAAGCGCAGTTTCATCATGTATGCGGTCTCGGGCCGCACCTGGGTTGCGATGGGCGATCCCATCGGACCGGCCACGGACCACGAAGAGCTGATCTGGCGCTTTCTCGAGCACGCCGATCGTTACGGCTGTCGGCCGGCGTTCTACGAGGTCTCGCCCGAGGCCTTGCCCGCCTACATCGACGCGGGTCTGGGCCTGAGCAAACTGGGCGAGGAGGCGAGGGTCAGCCTGGAAGGCTTTTCACTCGAGGGAGGCGCGCGCGCGGGACTGCGCCAGTCGCACCGGCGGGGACAGCGCGATGGACTGAGTTTCCAGATTGCGCCGCCCGCGGAGTATCCGCAGCTGCGAGCCCGGCTGCGCGAGATTTCGGACGAATGGCTCACGGCCAAGGGCGTCGCGGAGAAAGGGTTCTCGCTGGGCTTCTTCGATGATGCGTATCTGCAGCATTTCTCCATCGCGCTGGTCATGCATGAAGGCCGCCCGGTCGCGTTCGCGAATCTGTGGGAGTCACAGGGCCGCGAGGAGCTGTCGGTCGATCTCATGCGCCACGCCACTGCGGCACCCCGCTCAGTCATGGACTACCTGTTTATCGAGCTCATGCTGTGGGGCAGCGCCCGCGGGTACGCCTGGTTCAATTTAGGGATGGCGCCGCTCGCCGGCCTGGAAGCCCATCGGCTGGCACCCGCCTGGCACAAGCTCGGCCGGCTCGTGTATCGCCTCGGGGCCGAGTTTTATAACTTCGATGGCCTGCGCGAATACAAGGACAAGTTCGCGCCGCAATGGCGGCCACGGTATCTGGCCGCTCCCGGGCGCCTGGCACTGGCTCGCGTGCTGCTCGATGTCACGCTGCTGATCTCCGGCGGGCTGCGTGGGGCCGTACTCAAGGGGAAGCAGGCGTCGCCGGCGTGAGATGGGCCACGCGCAGGATCGCATCGACGATCGCCGGCGTCTCGCCTCCGAAATGGTGGCCGCTGCCGATCTGTACCGCGCTCGCGTTCGGCAGCTGCAGGGAGGGGCAGAGTGAGTCCGATTCGCCGCTCCCGTAGACGCACAGCAGCGGCAAGGCGGTCACCCGCTGCACTTCAGGCAGCGTGGCGAGATCGCCGCCGCCGGATCCGGGCAGCCAGCCCGCGACCCTGATTTCAAAGCTGGCCGTGGCGCTCAGGCCCAGCAGGCTCATGCTGTCGACGTGCTGCTGCACGCGTGGTGGCAGGCGGTTCCAGATGAAGGGCAGGGCGTCGGCGCCGAATGAATAGCCGATCAGCAGCACGCGCTGGGCGTGCCAGACCGACTGAAAATGATCGATCAGCCGGGTCACATCGGCAGCGCTTTGCTCCGGAGTCCGCGTCTGCCAGAAATAACGCACGCTGCTCAAGGCCGCGACCGAAATGCCCTTGCCGGCGAGTTCGGCAGCCAGATCCTGATCAAGCCCGGCCCAGCCGCCATCGCCCGTCAGCAGGATCGCGAGGCGATTGCCCTGCCGATCGCCGGCCGGCACCTCGTAGACCGGGAGGTCATTGATCGAGGCATCCTGCGGTACCGGTGGCGTGGCACGCGCATCAGCCTCCCGATACGCCTGCTCCACCTGTGGCCACCAATTGGCCGTCACCGAAAAGCCATGACCGACCCGCGGCAGACTCAGGAGCTTTGCAGCCGGGATGTCCGCGGCGAATTTGCGGGTGATATCGGCATTGCACACCTGGTCGCGTTCACCTTGCGCCGCGATCCACGGATCACGGAGGCTAGCATTCGCATCGAGGATCAGGGTGTGATCGCCGGTCTTGATTTTCTCCGGCAGGTGATAGTCCAGGCCGTTGGTCTTGCACAGGCGCGCGCCACTGAAGTCCTGGTCGGGGCAGAACCCCATGCTGATCGCGCCGGTAAAGGTCCCGTGCGGGGCCTGTGCCAGCGCGGCGTAGACGATGGTCGCGCCGGACGAATAGCCCACCAGCAGCGGATGCACATAGCCGGGCAGGTGCAATCGGCGCTGCAATTGCTGGCTGAGGGCCTCTATGTCGCCGGCGACACTGGTGCAGCCGGCGGGTGCGGATGGCGTCTCCCTGGGCTTGATCAGCGCCAGATACTTGCGGACATCGACGCCGGCCACCAGGGCGCCCGCCGCCGCAAAGCGCCGCGCGGCGTCCACGACGCCCAGGTGCCAGCCGCCGTCGCCCGAAAGAAAAATGATGACCGACCGAACCGGACCGCTCGGCCGGTAGATGGCCACTGTCCCATAGCGCGGCACGTCCAGGTCCGATTCGGTGATCTTCACCGGAGCCGCTTCAGGTGGCGGCGATGCCGTGCCAGCACCGGCCTGCGCGTTTAGCCAGAGGCTGCCCATGCAAACCAACCAGAATCCAGGATGAGACGGGCGATTCATGCGTGGGCCTTTCAGTTGACCGCGGCAACAGGAATGTCAAACAGCGCGCGTGCCGCGGCGGTCGTGTGTGCGGCGCATTCCTCGAGTGTTTCCCGGCGCAGCCGCGCCACGGTGGTCGCGATGTGGCGCAGAAAGGCCGGCTCATTGCGGCGTGCCGCGGGGCGGGGCTTGAGATCCCGGGGCAGCAGATAGGGCCCATCGGTTTCCAGCAGCAAGCGCCCGGCGGGGATGCGACTGACCAGGGCCTGCAGCTGCTGGCCGCGCCGCTCATCGCAGATCCAGCCCGTAATGCCGATATGCAGGCCGAGCTCCAGATAGATCTGCAGCTCCGCTTCACCGCCCGTGAAGCAATGCGCGACGCCGCGCAACGCGCCGCCGTGCCCGCGCAGTGCCGCCGTGAAGTCGTGGTGCGCGTCGCGCTGATGGAGGAACAGCGGCTTGCCCAGCTCGGCGGCCAGCGCCAGCTGGTCGCCAAAGGCGCGGCGCTGCGCCGGCTGTGGCGAATAGTTGCGGAAGTAGTCCAGCCCGCATTCGCCGGCCGCGACGACCCCGGGCTCACCGAGCAGCGCGCGCAGTCGCGGCATCTCCCCCGTCGTGAGCTCACCGGCGTGATGCGGATGTACGCCGGCGGTGGCGAACAGGCGAGCGGGATGGGCGCGCGCCAGCTCGAGCGCGGCAACGCTGGAGGGGAGCGTGGCTCCGGTCACGATCAACTGCGCGACCCCGCAGGCCGCGGCGCGCGTGATCACGGCGGGACGGTCGCCGGCGTAGCTGTCGTGCGCGAGGTTGATGCCAATATCGATGAGTTCCATGGGTGCGGGAAGTGTACTAACACTTCGCTTGCAGGTCCCCCTGATATGATTGTCCTCATGTGGAGTCCTGCGTGAATAACAAGCCGCCCCCTGCCGAGCACCTCACCAGTGTCGACTTAAGCGACGAGCCAGTGCATTGGAACCTCGGCGATTCGCAGTCGTACGGGGATTACCTGCGGCTGGATCAGCTGCTAGGCGCGCAGCGGCCGTTGACGGCGGAACACAGTGAAATGCTGTTCATCATCGTGCACCAGGTGTCCGAGCTGTGGATGCGCCTGCTGCGCCATGAGCTCGCCGGCGTCATGGAATGCGTGCGGCGCGATGATCTGGATCCCTCTTTCAAGATGCTCAGCCGCATCGCCAGCGTGCAGGTGCAGCTGCTCGCCGTCTGGGAAGTGCTGGCGACGATGACGCCGTTTGATTATTCGGCCTTCCGCAACGCGCTCGGGCGTTCATCCGGCTTCCAGTCGAAGCAGTACCGCCTGATCGAATTCCTGCTCGGCAACAAGAACGCCGCGGTGATCGAAGTGTATCGAGGCGAGCCGCAGACGCATGCCGAGCTGGAGCGGGCGCTGGCCGCGCCGAGTCTCTACGATGAAGTGCTGCGCCTGCTGTCGCGCCGGGGCTACGGCGTGCCGCCGGAGGTCCTGCGGCGCGATCTGTCGCTGCCCTATGAAGCCAGCAAGCAGGTGACCGGGGTGTGGCTGGGGGTGTATCACAACGCCGAGAAGGACTGGGATCTGTACGAACTGGCGGAGCGCCTCATCGATCTCGATCATCGCTTCCAGCTGTGGCGCTATCAGCACATGAAGACCGTGGAGCGCATCATCGGCTACAAGCCCGGCACGGGTGGCACGGCCGGCGTGTCCTACCTCGCGAAGGCGCTGCGCCTCAGGCTGTTTCCGGAACTCTGGGAAGTGCGGACTTCGATGTAGCCTTGTGCTGGCGGCGCCACAGGCGCCAGCCCAGGAGCGTAGCGAGGATCACCGCATACAGCAGCGGCTCGTGGATGTCGCTCTTGGTCTGCCACCAGTAGTGCCAGACGCCCAGGGTGGCGATCACATAGATCAGGCGGTGCAGGCTCTGCCAGCGGCGCTTGAGCCGCCGCATCATGGCGTTGGTGGAGGTGATCGCGAGCGGCGTCAGCAGCAGCAGGGCCGCGAAGCCGATGGTGATGTACGGGCGTTTCATCACATCGTGCAGGATGACTTGCCACATGAAAGCCTGGTAGGGCCCGAGGTACGTCAGGAAATGCAGTAGCGCGTAACTGAAGGCAGACACGCCGAGCATGCGGCGGAGCCGCAGCAGGTTTGCATTTCCCGTGATGTAGCGAAAGGGAGTGACACACAGCGTGATCAGCAGCAGGTTGAGCGCCGAGTGGCCGAAGATCCCCAGCACCTTGCGCACCGGATCGGCCCCGAGGGTGGGGACGGGGAGCCCCAGCACGCCGCCTGCTGCCCAGGCCAACGGCACGAGACAGGCCAGAAAGAGTGCGGGTTTGTAGGCGTAGCGATAACGCCGGTCGATGGCGCTGGCCACGTGGCTAGAAGTAGCGATGCAGGTCGAGGCCCTGGTACAGGCCCGCGACCTGGTCGGCGTAGCCGTTGAACATCAGCGTCGGCTGGCGCGCAGCGAAAAAACCGCCGCCGATGCGCCGCTCGGTCGCCTGGCTCCAGCGCGGGTGATCGACCTGCGGGTTCACATTTGCATAGAAGCCATATTCGCCCGGCGCCGATCGCGCCCAGGTGTTGACGGGCTGGTGTTCGGTGAAGCGGATCTCGACGATCGACTTGGCGCTCTTGAAGCCGTATTTCCACGGCAGGTGCACGCGCAGCGGCGCGCCGTTCTGGTTGGGCAGCACCCGTCCATAGACACCCACCACCATGAAGGCCAGCGGGTGCATCGCCTCATCGATCCGCAGGCCTTCGACATAAGGCCAGTCAAGCATGGCGCCCCCGAAAATCATGGATCGCTGGCCGGGCATCTGCTTCGGATCGAGCAGCGTCGTGAACTGCACGTACTTGGCCCGTGAGGTGGGCTGGAACCGGCGCAGAAGGTCGCCGAGCGGGAATCCGACCCAGGGAATGACCATGGACCAGGCCTCGACACAACGGTGACGGTAGATGCGCTCCTCGAGCGGGTGCGGGCTGAGGATGTCCTCAATCGCAAATTTCCCGGTCTTCGCCGCTTCGCCGGCGATCGTCACGGTCCACGGCCGGGTGCGCAGTGAGCCGGCGTTGGCCGCCGGGTCGCCCTTGTCGGTACCGAACTCGTAGAAATTGTTGTAGTGGGTGATCTCCTCAATACTGTTGGCCTTCTCAGTGACGGAGTATTTCGCGTTTCGCGTGTACACCAGCGGCGCGCCCTGGGGCAAGGCTTCCGCCGCCTGCGCGGCGGGAATCACGGCCGCGGTGGCCAGCCCTAGGGCCGTGGTCAGCAGGTCGCGCCGCATGTGGAAATACCGCTCAGCGGTGATCTCCGAGGGTCGAATGGGGGGCACTGTGAGTCGGGGCATAGGCTTTACCGCTGGCCTCGCGGGCGCGGGAGGCGCACCGCCACTGGCTGTATTTCGTCTCCGGGGGCGCAAAGGTTACAAGGTCCCGGTACCGTCAGGCCGTGCTCATTGCCAGGCTGGGGTGCGACCAGCGCACGGCGCGGACGTTGGGCAGGTGTTCCAGTTCCGCGGCCGAGCCGTTGACGTAAGTGCCGGCGCTGACCATCTGCAGGTGCTCGAGATCCGCCGGGCTGTTGCCGTAGGCATAACTGAGGAGCGGCTGCTGTTCGGCGAGCAGCACCGCGACGCACTGGGCCTTCTCTGCACCGCGCCGGTTGGGTGAACTGAGCGCGCCATCGAGCCGGTCATCCGCGCGCCATCGCACCTCCGTGCAGATGCAGGCATCGAACCCTAAGGCCTGGGCGATCTCCGGCACGTATAGATCGGGGCTGGCGGACAGCAGCACGAGATGATCGTGGTTGCGCTGATGGGCGGTAATGCATTCCAGCGCCTCGGCGTACAGCCCGGATCGCAGCAGGCGGCGCGCGTAGCGGACCGCCCAGGCCGTGAGCGGCGCGTTGGCCACGCCCCCGAGGGTCAGCTGGATGACGCGGGACTTGAACGCGCCGCGGTCCCGTGGGCCTGCGACATAGCGCAACAGCGGCACCAGACAGGGCAGCCAGCGCCACAGACGCCAGGGGTGGCGCCACAGGAACCCGGCGATGAAGGGCACCAGGGTGTCATGACGCGTGATCGTGCCGTCAAGATCAAAGATCGCCAGGTTGCGCTCGTGCATGTGCCGCGCCAGCGCGCTTCAAGCGGCCTTGCCGCTCACGGCGAGCTGGCGCAGCACATATTGCAGGATGCCTCCGTGCTGGAAGTATTCGCGCTCCTTCGGGGTATCGATGCGTACCTGTACCTCGAAGCGCCGCGGCTCGCCCGAATCGGGCGTCGCGAGCACCGTCACCGTCCTGGCCCCGCCCTGCGAGAGTCCCTGGATATCGAACGACTCCTTGCCCGTCAGCCCGAGTGACTGGGCATTCTGGCCGGCACTGAACTGCAGCGGCAGCACACCCATGCCGATCAGGTTGGAGCGGTGGATGCGCTCGAAGCTCTCCGCGATCACCGCGCGCACGCCCAGCAGCATGGTGCCCTTGGCCGCCCAGTCGCGCGAAGATCCGGAGCCGTATTCCTTGCCCGCCAGGACAATGAGCGGAGTGCCTTCGGCTTTGTAACGCATCGCGGCATCGTAGATGCTCAATTGATCGCCACTCGGGATGTGCAACGTCATCCCGCCTTCGGTGCCGGGCAGCAGGAGATTGCGCAGGCGGATGTTCGCGAAGGTGCCGCGCATCATCACCTCGTGATTGCCCCGGCGTGCCCCGTACTGGTTGAAATCGACGGGCGCCACGCCCTGCGCCATCAGGTATTTCGCCGCCGGGCTCGCCTTGGCAATGTTGCCGGCCGGGGAGATGTGGTCGGTGGTGACCGAATCGCCGAGCATCGCCAGCACACGCGCGCCGCGGATCTCTCCGATCGCGGCCGGCTGCATCGTCATGCCGTCGAAGTAGGGCGGATTCTTGACGTAGGTGGACTTGGCGTCCCAGGCGTAGATCTTGCCGGCGGGCACCTTAATGGCCTGCCAGCGCTCATCGCCCTTGAAGACGCTCTCGTAGCTGCGCCGGAACATCTCGGAGTTGATGTTCTGCTGCACACAGTCCGCGACTTCGCGGGCGCTGGGCCAGATGTCCTTCAGGTACACCGGCTTGCCATCGCTCCCGGCACCGAGCGGTTCGGTGTTGAGGTCCACATCGAGCGAACCGGCCAGTGCGTAGGCGACCACCAGCGGCGGGGAGGCCAGGTAATTCATCTTGACGTCTGGGTGGATGCGTCCATCAAAGTTGCGATTCCCCGACAGCACCGCACAGCCAATCACGTCTCCCGCCCTGACGCCCGCGGCAATTTCCGGCTTGAGCGGGCCGGAATTGCCGATGCAGGTGGTGCAGCCGTAGCCCACCAGATCAAAGCCAATGCCGCCCAGCTCGTCGAGCAATCCGGCGCGGCTGAGGTAGTCGCTGACCACGCGTGAGCCGGGCGCCAGGCTGGTCTTGACCCAGGGGCGCGAATTCAGGCCGCGGCGGCGCGCATTGCGCGCCAGCAATCCGGCCGCAATCATGACGTAGGGATTGGAGGTGTTGGTGCAGCTCGTGATCGCGGCGATCAGTACGGCACCGTCGCTGATCTCGAAACTCCGGCCATCGACGCTGACCTGCGCCTTGCCGGTCGCGGTCGGGTTCTTCCGGGCGCGCTCCTCGGACATTTTCCGTTGGTGCGACTGGAAGCTGCTCTTTGCCACGCGCAGGGGCACGCGATCCTGCGGCCGGCTCGGGCCCGCGAGGCTCGGCTCCACCGTCCCGAGATCCAGTTCGAGCACCGCGCTGTACTCGGCATCCGGGGCGCCGGAGACGCGCCACAGGCCGGTGGTCCGGGCGTAGGCCTCGACCAGCGCAATCTGCTCGGGCGGCCGGCCGGATAATGTCAGGTAGCGGATGGTCTCCTCGTCGATCGGAAAAATCGCGCAGGTGCTGCCGAACTCCGGCGACATGTTGCCGATCGTGGCCCGGTCGGCCAGCGGGAGATTGGCTAGCCCGTCGCCGAAGAACTCGACGAATTTGTCGACCACACCCTGCTTGCGCAGCCTCTCGGTGACGGTGAGCACCAGGTCGGTGGCGGTGGCGCCCGGCGGGAGGCTTCCCTTGAGGCGGAAGCCGATCACCTGCGGTATCAGCATCGTCACCGGTTGACCGAGCATCGCGGCCTCGGCTTCGATCCCGCCCACGCCCCAGCCGAGCACCCCCAGCCCGTTGATCATCGTGGTGTGAGAATCCGTGCCGACGACGGTGTCCGGGTAGGCCTGGTGCCGCTCTCCGGCCGTCTTGTCGAAGACCACACGACCGAGGAATTCGAGATTGACCTGGTGCACGATGCCGGTGTTCGGCGGCACCACCTTGAAATTGCGGAAGGCGGACTGGCCCCAGCGCAGGAACGCGTAGCGTTCGCCATTGCGCTCGAATTCGATCCGATTGTTGCTGGCGAGGGACTGGGCGGTTCCGTACTCGTCGACCTGCACGGAATGGTCGATGACCAGTTCCGCGGGCGCCAGCGGATTGACCTTTTCGGCATCTCCGCCCAGGCGCGTGATGGCCTCGCGCATCGCGGCCAGGTCGACCACGCAGGGCACGCCGGTGAAGTCCTGCATGATCACGCGCGCCGGCGTGAAGGAGATCTCATGCGCCGGGGGCGCCTGCGGATTCCAGTTCAGGACCGCCTCGATGTCCGCGCGCGTGACGTTGACGCCGTCCTCGAAGCGCAACAGGTTCTCCAGCAGGATCTTCAGCGAATAGGGCAGGCGCTGGGTGCGCGCCGCACCCAGGGCCGCGACATTGTGGATCTCATAGTCACGGCCGCCGGAGCTCAGGGTGGTGCGGGTCTTGAAGCTGTCGGTCATAGATCCTCCATCGCTGACTCATTATAGAGTCTCTTCAATGACCCCGCCGCCCATGCAGCGCTCCCCGCAATACAGTGCCGCGGTCTGGCCCGGCGTCATCGCCCACTGCGGTGTGGCGAAACGAATCAGCGCGGAGCCGTCGGGCTGCGGCTCGAGCGTGGCCGTCTGGTCCGCCTGGCGGTAACGGGTCTTGACGGTGACCGCGATCTGACGCTCCGGCGGCGTGTCGAGCCAGTTGATCGTGCCGGTGCGCAGCGCGCTGGCGGTCACGCTGTCGCGCTCGCGCGCCGGAATGACGATCAGGGCATTGCGGAGAAGATCCTTGCGGGCGACGTACCAGGGGTCCCCACTGCCGCCGCTGACGCCGCCGATGTCCAGGCCGCCGCGCTGGCCCAGGGTGTAGAAGGGCAGCCCTCGATGCGTGCCGAGTGGCTGGCCGGAGCCGGTTTCGATCGGACCGGGTGTTGAAGGAATGTAGCGAGCGAGAAATTCCGTAAACGGGCGCTCACCGATGAAGCAGATCCCGGTGCTGTCGGGTTTCTCGAAGACCGGGAGCCCGGCGCGCCGGGCCTGGGCGCGCACCGCGGCTTTTTCCAGCTCACCGAGCGGAAACTGCACCTGCGCAAACTGCGCTCGCCTCACCGCGCAGAGGAAATACGACTGATCCTTGGAGGCGTCGCTTGCCCGCAGCAGTTCAGGCCCGGCGGAGGCCTGGCGGAGCCTCGCGTAGTGGCCCGTCGCAAACCAGGCGGCACCGAGGCGCTGGGCGTAGCGCAGGCAGAGGCCAAACTTGATTTCGCGGTTGCACAGCACATCCGGGTTGGGGGTGCGGCCGCGGCGGTATTCGCTCAGGAATTCGGCGAACACCTGGCGGCGATAGTCCTCGGCAAAACTGACCCGGTGCAGGACGATCCCCAGCTCGCGGGCCGTGGCGCGCGCGTCCTGGTAATCCTGCGCGCTGGTGCAGTAGCTGTCCTCATCCTCCCAGTTGGCCATGAACAGGCCGTGCACCTCATGGCCGGATTCGAGCAGCAACAGGGCGGCGACAGCAGAATCGACGCCACCTGACATCCCGACCACCACACGCGCCTGCCTCGCCGCACTCATGACGGCGATTGTAGGCGCCGACGCTACATGCGTGCCACGCGCCGGTGCTGGAGGTCGTTGCTGGCCTGCCAGGCGAGGTCGAATTCCTGCAGGTACTGGCGGGCGACTGGCGGGCTGTTCACGGCGGCTATGCCGTCCCATTGGTCGGCACGCATCCGATAGACGATGGCGCGATCGTCAGCGATGCAATAGGAAGCCGTGAGGTGGTGAAATTGCGGCACCAGGATGCGCAGCTCCAGATAGCTGGAGAGCCGGCGCGCCATGGACATGAAGCGACTGCCCGAACCCGTATGGCGCGTGTGATCGCGCAGCAGGACGCGCACCTTGGCAAAGCTGTGGCTGAGCACAAAGCGCTTGATGACTTCGATGACCGGTGGATGGTCGTAGACGGCGGGTTCGAGATCGGGCGTGAAGATGGAGACCAGCCGCTGACCGGAGGCGATGGCCGCCGCGGTAGTCTGTCGCACCTCGGCCAGTTCAGTCAGCACCTGCAGCTCGTCAGCCGCCGGCATCGGCAATGGGAGGACGACGGGGTGCAAGGCGCGCTCGGCGGCGGCAAGACTGGCGAGCCAGGTTTCCGTGGTCGTGCTGTGATTGCCAGGCTTGGCCACACCGTCTACCTATGTCACACCGGATCGGCCTTGGCATGGTAGGCAGCGGAGGGGCGCTTTCGAGCCGACCGGATCACGCTCCCAGTTGGCGGCAATGTGACGGGCCGCTCAGATTGGCGCGAACAGACTCGCCCGGAGCGCTGCCGGCAGGGCGTGCAGCCTCTCTTTACTCTCTATTAGATAAGGTGCGGGAGACTGTAGAAGGTGGAGCAAGCGCCCTCAGGGCACAGCGGGCAGGTCCAGCGCGAGTTCGGCGGCGAGACCGATGTAATCGGCCGGCTGCAGTGCCGCCAGGCGATTGCGTTCCGTCGCCGCCAGCGGCAGCGCCGATACAAACTTTCTCAGTGCCTTGGCGTCCACCTGCTGGCCGCGCGTGAACTCCTTGAGCAGTTCGTAGCCATTGGGCACGCCCTGCGCGCGCAACACGGTCTGGATCGCCTCGGCGAGCACTTCCCATGAACTACCCAGATCGAGCGCCATGCGTTCCGCGTCGGGGGCGAGCCTGGCCAGGCCCTTGAGCAGGGAGCGCCAGGCGATGAAGCTGTGTGCCAGCGCGACTCCCACGTTGCGCAGCACGGTGGAGTCACTGAGGTCGCGCTGCCAGCGCGAGACGGGCAGCTTCTCGGCGAAATGGCGCAGCAGGGCGTTGGCCACGCCCAGATTGCCCTCGGCATTCTCGAAATCGATCGGATTGATCTTGTGAGGCATCGTGGAGGAGCCGACTTCACCCGCGACGGCACGCTGGCGCAGGTAGCCCAGCGAGATGTAGCCCCAGGTATCGCGGCAAAGATCGATGAGGATCACGTTCGCCGCGGCGCAGGCGTCGGCGTATTCACCGATCCAGTCGTGCGGCTCGATCTGGGTGGTGTAGGCATTGCATTCCAGGCCCTGTGCCTGCACAAAGCGCGCGCTGATCGCCCGCCAGTCGGCGCCGGGCAGTGCGCAGTGATGCGCGTTGAAATTGCCGACTGCGCCGTTCCACTTGCCGAAAATCCTTACCGCCTGCAGTCGCGCCAGCGCTCTCGCCAGGCGCGCCGCCACATTCGCGTATTCCTTGCCGAGCGTGGTCGGGCTGGCGCTCTGCCCATGGGTGCGCGCCAGCATCGGCACTCGCGCATGCTGGAGGGCGAAGGCGCGCAGCGCCTCAGCGATCTGCTTCAGTTCGGGCAGCAGCAGCTCCGCGCGGGCCCGCTGCAGCAGGCGCGCGTAGCTGAGGTTGTTGAGGTCCTCGGAGGTGCAGCCAAAATGCACCAGTTCCAGCGTCGCCGGGCTCGCACCCGCCTGGGCCAGCTCCTCGCGCACGTAGTA